>JBPCWB010000115.1:0-10767 GCA_051009955.1 Hyphomicrobiaceae bacterium
CGATGGCGCGATGGGCGGCCTTTTGGCCGGCTGCATCCCCGTCGAAGCACAATATGGGCTCCGGGGTTATGCGCCACATGAGCCGCATTTGTTCCGCCGTCAGGGCGGTGCCCAAGGGAGCGACCGCCTGCTCAAATCCAGCCCGCGACAGTGCAATCGCGTCCATGTAGCCTTCGACGGCAACCAATTCGCCGACCTCGTAGGCTGGGCCGCGCGCGCGATGGGCGTTATAAAGTAGGGCGCCTTTGTGGAACAGCGGCGTTTCTGGTGAATTGAGGTACTTCGCCGGCTGCGATGGATCGAGAGCCCGCCCACCAAATGCGACGACGCGGCCCTGGGCGTCATGAATCGGAAACATCAGGCGATGGCGGAAACGATCATAGGACGAGGGAATATCATCGCCGCCGATGATCATTCCAGATTGGATGAGTTCCGCCTCTGTAAAGCCAGCAGCCAAGAAATGGGATTTGAGCGCCGTGCGACTGTCGCCCGCGTAACCGAGTTGGAACGCTTGGGCCGTTGCCCCGTCGATCGCGCGCCGATCGAGATAGTCCCGTGCGGCCTGGCCAGCGGGTGAATTGAGTTGCTGCACAAAATATGAAGCTGCCTGCTCGACCAGCGAAAGCAGCCGCTTGCGTTGGTCGTCGCGAGCCGGGTTGTAGGTCTTTTCCTGTGGCAGCTGAACACCGGCTTCCTCGGCGAGGTGCTCGACCGCTTCGGGAAACGAGCAGCCTTCCGTCTTCATCAGAAAGGTGAAAATGTCGCCATGCTCGCCGGTGGCGAAGCAATGATAGAAACCCTTCTGATCATTCACCGTGAACGACGGTGTCTTTTCTTGTTTGAAAGGTGAAAGTCCTTTGAATTCACGGCCGGCGCGCTTCAACTGCACTTTGCGGGCGACAACCTGACTCACAGACAGGCGGGCCCTGATTTCGTCCAGCAATTGGTTTGATCGGCGCATGTTCAATCCAAACGACGTTGGTTGATCATTTGGATAGGGTGATTCGGACTGAGTCGGGGAGGTGGCGCATTTGCCAACCGTCAGTATGCCCGTTATTCACAGGCATTTTTACGCTAAAGTTTGAAATACCGGGCGGGTAACGCACAGTTGGCCCAGATGACGCGCCGAGAAAATGGACGACCGTCTACCACGTCAGGCCCTTGAGCCATTGTCTTGCGGCGGCGATTGGCTGTCTTTTCTCATGGTGCGCATGGGACAACAGCCAGACATCTCTTGTCGGCAGATTGTGAGGTTTTGGCGTTTGCAGGCGACGCAATCGAAGGTCCGTGTTGGCAGCGTGGACCGGCAGAATTGTCTTGCCCAACCCCGCGGCCACGGCTTCCAGGGCCGTTTCGGCGTCGCTGACGCGCAGGTGGGGACAGGTGGACCCCTCTTGGTCGGCAACGTCTGCCAGCCAGCGTGCTTGCGGCAGATGGTAATGGGCGTCGTCATATTCGATCCACTTGAGATTGGTCGCTTTCGCAGCAGGGATTGACGCCGGTCCATACACAGCGAAGGTCAATGCGCCGAGTTTCTGAGCCTTGATCCGGAAGCCACCCTTTTCCGGTCGGGCAAACCTCAAAGCAAGATCGGCTTCTCTTTTGCTCAGGCTCAGGTTTCGGGCATCGGGAATTAACTCGAGTGTCACGCCTGGGTTGTCGTCTCGAAATCGGCTCAGGTTTGGAATCAAGACGCGATGCACGATGATTGGCACCGTGGTAATGCGCACAACGCCAAGCAGTTTGTTCCTGAATGTTCCGACGGTGTCGTTGATCGAGTCGAACTCGTGCTCGATGCGTTCGGCTCTGCCAATAACCTTCAAGCCGATCTCCGTTGCTTCATACCGGCCCGTGCCATTGCTCATGAACAAAGGTGAATGAAGGGCTCTTTCAAGGGCGCGCAGTCTGCGGGCGACTGTTGTCTCGTCGGCCCCGACGGCGCGACCGGCACGGGTAAGTGTTCCAGCACGATGGAGGGCGAGAACGTAGCGAAGATCGTTCCAATTGTAGTCCTGCATTTCTGCAGTCTAAGCGGGTGAAAATGCCGCTTCAAGCCGCGAATTTGCAGATATGATCTTTCTCGAATTCAAGCAGCGGAGATGATCATGAAATTCGTCATTCTTTTTGAGGACGACCCCAAGGCCGAGCCAAATATCCGTCAGGCGGTCATGGCGGCGCATCTGTCTTTTCTTGAGGCCAATTCGGAGGCGATTGAAGCTGCGGGACCGCTGTCCAAAGGATCTGAAGGGCCAACCGGTGGGCTGTGGTTGGTCGAGGCAGACAACGAACGCGACGTCGAGCATCTCGTTCGAACAGACCCGTTCTGGCCAACCGACCTGCGAAAGTCCTTCACGATCCTCCGTTGGAATCAAGTGTTCTCGGGGGGCGTTAGACGAATCCAGCCACAGTAGCCGACGGCACAAGCCGAACGTTTCCCGTGTGACTAGGACAGGAGTTCTTTGGCGATGGCGCTGGCTTTCGAAAAATCCATGCGCCCCGCGTATTTGGACTTCAAGGCGCCCATCGTTTTGCCCATGTCTTTCAATCCTGCAGCGCCCTCGGCAGCGATGGTTTCGGAAACCGCCACCCGGATGTCGTCATCCCCCATCTGGCTGGGCAGGAATTCTTCGATGACGCCGATCTCGAAGGCTTCCTGTTCGCTGAGTTCGTTGCGGCCGGCCTGCCGATAGGTCTCCTCCGCTTCGCGCCGCTGCTTGATCATTTTTTGCAGTAATTGCAGAATTTCGGTCTCGTCGATCCTCTCGCGTCCTGTGGATTGGCCTTTGCTGTCGACACGAGCGGCAATGTCGCGATCTTTGATTGCAGCCGAGATGAGGCGAAGCGTTGACAGGCGGCGTTTCTCGCCGGCCTTCATGGCCAGTTTGGTGGCCTCAGTGATTTCGTCGCGCATCATCTTCTCCATGAATGCCGTACACGTTGCCCTGTTGAGCAGGGCTTAAAGGTCTGGAATGTGTGTCGAATTGGCTTCGATCTTTGTCGATGATTGATTCAGTGTGTCGGGTCACATAGTTTCCACCCGGCGTGCAATCGGGACCGGACTATTTGATGGAGTGGTGCGCACTCAGGGCCGCCTGGCGATGCGCGGAGATGATTCCTTTGCAACAGATTACAGGAAACGGGATGAATCCTGAACCCTGGGTAGAAGCCGTTCCGACGGCCGTCCTCGTATTAGCTGACGGAACTATCATTCGCGGTCACGGCGTTGGGGCCGTAGGGACGGCGGTGGGTGAAGTCTGCTTTAATACGGCAATCACGGGATACCAGGAAATCCTGACTGATCCCAGTTATGCCGGTCAGATCATCACCTTCACGTTTCCCCATATAGGCAATGTCGGAGCGAATGACGAGGATACAGAGACATCCAACTTGGCGATGCGATCGGGCGTGCGCGGATGTGTGTTGCGTGCGGAGGTGACCGAACCGTCGAATTACAGGGCGCAAAGCCATCTCAGCGGTTGGCTCAAGAAGCGCGGCATTATCGGCATTGGTGGCATTGATACGCGTGCCCTGACAGCGCTAATCCGCGAAAAAGGCATGCCAAATGCTGTTATCGCACATAGCGAGACAGGCGAGTTCGATCTCAGATCTCTTCAGGAGGAGGCGGCTGCTTGGAGCGGTTTGCTTGGTCTCGATTTGGTGCCGGAAGTGACCGCGGGGCAATCCTATTCCTGGGACGAGATGCGCTGGGTCTGGGATGAGGGGTACGGCAGGCAGAGCAAAGGCGACTTTCACGTTGTGGCGATCGATTATGGGCTGAAGCGCAATATATTGCGGTGTCTGGCGTCGGCGGGCTGTCGTGTCACCGTCGTTCCCGCAGCGACCAGCGCTCAGGATGTCATGAGCCGCAAACCTGATGGAGTCTTCCTGTCGAATGGTCCCGGCGATCCGGCAGCGACGGGCGTCTATGCTGTCGGCGAAATCCGGAAACTGGTTGACGCGGGGCTGCCGGTCTTCGGCATCTGCCTTGGACATCAGATGCTGGGGTTGGCGATGGGAGCGAAGACGGTCAAAATGCACCAGGGCCATCACGGCGCCAACCATCCAGTCAAGGACACGACGACTGGGAAGGTCGAAATCACGTCGATGAACCATGGATTTGCGATCGAGCGGGAGAGTTTGCCGGCCGGTGTTGAGGAAACCCACGTCTCACTCTTCGACGGCTCCAATTGCGGACTTCGCCTGTCGGGCCAGCCGGTGTTCTCCGTGCAATACCATCCTGAGGCGAGCCCCGGGCCACAGGACAGTCACTATCTGTTCACGCGGTTCGTCAACCTGATGCGGGAACGCAGAGGGCTGGCGGCCGTTGCGGAGTAGCCGGATCTTTAGACGCCAGACAATCACGATAGGTGTGTACCTGGCCGTAGGGGTCGGTGATCGCGTAGCTGCCGTCGCCCAATGACTGCACATGATCGCTGTCCAGCGGAACCTTGCCGTAGCCACCGGGAATGTCGAGCACGTACGTCGGCACCAGATCCGGCGGCAGGCGCCGGCAGAGCGCGTTCCAGATCTCCTGCCCGCGGGTGATTGACGTCCGGAAATGAGCGGTGCCTGGGGCGAGATCACCATGATGAATGTAATAGGGTGCGATGCCGGCGGACTCGCAACGCTGCATTAGGTTGGCCAGCGTTTCTGCGCTGTCATTCACGCCCCTGAGCAGCACGGTCTGGCTGAGCAGCCGAATACCGTTTGACGTCAGACTGTGGCAAGCAGCCAGCGCTTGCGATGTCAGCTCTCTGGCGTGATTGGTATGGACAGCGACCCGGACGAAGGCGTTGTCCGTCCGCAGGGCGCGCACCCGCTCTTCAGTGACCATTTCCGGTGCGACGACGGGCACGCGGGTGTGCCAGCGAATCCTACTGACATGGCCAATGGCTGCAAGGCGTCGGGTCAGGTCTGCGAGGCGCCGCGGTGACAGGATCAGCGGATCGCCACCGGTCACGATGACCTCTTCAAGCTCGGGATGCGTTGCAACGTAGTGCAATGCGCCATCAAGATCCGCCGGAGCGAGCGTGCCGCCATGCTTCGGCCCCACCATTTCGCGGCGAAAACAGAAGCGGCAATAGACCGGGCAGGTGCTGACGATCTTCAGCAGCGCTCGGTTCCTGTAGCGATGGACGATGCCGGGCACGGGCGCGTGCACATGATCACCGATCGGATCAAGGCGCTCCTCTGCTTTTGTGATGAGTTCACGCACGTCAGGCACGAATTGGCGGGCGATGGGATCGTTCGGATCGCTTAGGTCAATCAGGGCGCGCATCGCTGGTGGGATCGCCAATGCATAGCGCTCGACGACAGATTCCAGGCTGGCCACGGCGTCAGGCTGCACATGCCGATCGCGCAGAAGTTGCGCGGTGGTCGTCAGATGTCCGTTTGCCGTGGTCATAACTGATCCAAATGTACTCTGGTTATGATCTCAATGGGATGGATGAGGTGTCCAGATAACCTGGTCGATGCGTTGTGCGCCCGTCGCGAGCATGACGAGTCGGTCAAAGCCGAGGGCGCATCCGGAGGCTGGCGGCATGTCAACGAGTGCGGCGATGAAGTCGTCATCGATCGGATAGAGTTCCCCATAAATGCGCTGCTTTTCATCCATCTCCGACGCGAAGCGCGCAGCCTGCATTCCGCTGTCTGTGAGTTCTCCGAAGCCATTGGCAAGTTCGACACCGCAGGCGTACATCTCAAAACGTTCCGCCAGGCGATCATCCTTGCCAGAGGGGCGCGCCAAAGCAGCCTCGGAGATGGGATAGGCATCTAAGAACGTCAGCTGCCCGTCGCCAAGGTGTGGCTCGATCTTTTCGACAAGTACGCGACTGAAGATGTCGGACCAGGTGTCGTCCAAAGCGATCCGGATCCCCTGCGATTGTGCTTGGCAGGCTAAAGCATTGCGATCGGTCGCTTGCGGGGTGAGTGTGGACAAAAGCTCTATGCCGGCATGGGCCTGAAACGCGTCCGCTACGGAAATGCGGATCGGTTCGCGTGTAATGTCGGAAGCCCGATCATCGTAACACCAGTTCCGGCAATCCGTCTGTTCGCCGGCGATCCGAGCAATCTCAGTGCAGTGATCCATGAGCCGATCATACGGAGCGCCGACGTCGTACCATTCGAGCATCGTGAATTCAGGGTGGTGGAGGGGGCCGCGTTCCCGGTTTCGGTAAACTTGCGCGAATGTGAAGATCTTCTTTTCCCCGGCGGCCAACAGTTTTTTGCACGCAAATTCTGGCGACGTGTGGAGATAGAGCGTGTGGCGTTGCGCATCCGGCTCGATTTGCTCGGTCTTGAAGGCGTGGATGTGGGTTTCATTGCCAGGGGAGACCTGCAGACTGGCCGTTTCGACTTCGATAAAGCCCTGTTGAACAAACCATTCGCGCACGGCCTGTTTGATCCGCGCGCGAGCCAACAGCATGGGCCTCCGGTCCTGATGCTTGTCACGTTGCCACCACGGTGCATTTGACGTCGGTTTGGACATTCTCTTGCCGTCATGCCGATGATTTTCGGCGAAGGTATACGGGATTTCTCTTAGCGAGGCGACCGGCCGCGAGGGCGCGACCGCATCGCGGTTGGGCTTGGCGACTGGCCGCGAACCGAGTACAAGCCTGCAGACCGATAGACAGATGACGACGCGTGGGCCTTAGCGTGCCATGTGTATACAAGTCAGCTGACATGATCCAGGAGGCTGGCCGATGGCCAAAGTTATCGCAAGCGCTGTGCGCAAAGGGAACGTGCTGGAGATCGGGGGCAAGTTATGCGCGGTTCTGAAAGCGGATAACATTCACCCTGGAAAGGGCACGCCGGTGACGCATTTGGAGATGCGGCGCATCGCCGATGGCGTGAAGATTGTCGAACGCTTCCGCACCACAGAGCAGGTCGAGCGCGCCTTCATGGAAGAGCGTGATCTCCAATACATTTATGAAGACGATACAGGCTACGTCTTCATGGACACCGAAACCTACGATCAGTTCGCTGTTCCTGCTGATGTCGTTGGCGACCAATCTGTTTATCTGCAGCCGGAAATGGTGTGCAAAGTCATGCTGCACGAAGGGATCCCTGTCGCGCTGGAGTTGCCGCAGCGCGTGACCGTTGAAATCGTCGAGGCCGACCCGGTGGTCAAAGGGCAGACGGCTTCATCGTCCTACAAACCGGCCGTCGCAGATAACGGCCAGCGGGTGATGGTGCCGCCCCATATTTCCGCGGGGACACGGGTGGTGATCATGACCGAGGACGGCTCCTATGTTGAGCGCGCCAAGGACTGAACGCTTTGGCTGGATGTGAAGCGTCAAGAGGTTGTTCCTGGCTCGGCCGGGACGGCTGATGGGACGCGTCGTCACGCGGGCGGTTGAGGTTGTGAGCAAGGCATCTGGTTCGACGCCAATCAGACAGGCTATGATGCCCCGGTTGCGGGACATCACGGACATGGACCAAACCGATGAAAGTCACGGCGCTCGAAACAATCAAATGCGAGGAATTCCCAAACCTCATGTGGGTTCAGATCCACACCGACGAGGGGCTGGTCGGGCTCGGCGAAAGTTTTTATGGGCCGGCGTCGACGGAAGCGCACATCCACCAGTTGATTGCACCCAAGCTGATCAATCAAGACCCGCGTAACATTGAACGGTTGCAGCCGGACTTGATCGGTTACGTCGGGTTCGTTGGGTCAAGCGCCGAGATGCGCGGACGATCGGCGATTGATATTGCCCTTTGGGATATCCTGGGGCAGAGCGCCGGCTTGCCCTTGTGTGATCTCCTGGGTGGACGCGTTCGCGACCGGATCCGCGTTTACAACACGTGTGCCGGCTACTCCTATGTCCAGACCAAGGTCACCCAAGGCACCGATAATTTCGGGCTCGATGCCGTGAAAGGTGACTATGAAGATCTCGACGCCTTCCTGAATCGAGCCGATGAACTCGCCCAGTCCCTGTTGGCCATGGACATAACGGCCATGAAGATCTGGCCGTTCGATTATGCGGCCGAGGCTAGCGATGGGCAGTGGATCGGAGCTTCCGACCTGCAGCGGGGGCTTGAACCGTTCGAGAAAATCCGGGCCGCCGTCGGAGACCGCATGGAGATAGCGGCGGAACTGCACTCACTGTGGTCCCGGCCGATGGCGGTTAAGATTGCAAACGCCTTGGAAGACATCGGACCGATGTGGGTCGAAGACCCGGTGTTTATGGATCATCTGGCCTCGATCGGCGAAGTCGCGGCATCAACCAGTTGCCCGATAGCGGTCGGTGAGACGCGAGGCGGGCGCGCGGATTTCCGGCAGTTGCTCGAACTTGAGGCCTTGTCGATGCTTATTATGGACCTCTCGTGGTGCGGTGGCATCAGCGAGGCCCGCAAGGTCGCCGTTATGGCGGAGCCGTATCATATTCCCGTTGCGTTCCATGACTGCACCGGCCCAGTGGTCCTGACAGCCTCGACACATCTCGCGTTGAATGCACGCAATTGCTGGGTGCAGGAAATCGTTAGGGCCTTCTATTATGGTTGGTATGATCGGTTCGTGACGCAGCTGCCACCAATCGTCAAAGGCGAGATCACGGTTCCCGAAGGGCCCGGTCTCGGCACGGCGCTCCAGCCGGACGTCGTGCGACGAGATGATGTCGCGGTGCGGCGGACGACGGCGGCTGATATCTCGTAAACCGGCGATCGGTGCGCGCCGTGATCGCGTGGGCCGGCTCCAATCAAATCTGACCTGCGCCAATTTTCTCTTGGCGTCCCGGGTCTTAATTCGCTAGGGCTTGGGGCCGAGCCTGCATTCCCAGCAACACAGAACAACACCCAGAGAGAGGGGACGAACCATGCGTGTTTATTATGACCGCGACGCGGACATCAATCTAATCAAGGGCAAGACCGTCGCCATCGTCGGTTATGGAAGCCAGGGCCATGCGCATGCGCTGAACCTGCGCGATTCAGGTTGCCAGAATGTCGTTGTCGCCCTGCGGCCGGGCTCTGGATCCGCCAAGAAGGCCGAAGCGGATGGTCTCCCCGTGAAATCCGTCGCCGAGGCAACCGCCGAAGCCGATGTCATCATGATGTGCGCACCCGATGAAATCCAGTCCGACATCTGGAATGACCACATCGCCGGCAACATCAAGGATGGCGCCGCGATTGCGTTCGCCCACGGCCTCAACGTGCATTTCAGCCTGATCGAGCCGCGTGACACCATCGACGTCATCATGGTCGCGCCGAAAGGACCGGGGCACACGGTGCGCTCGGAATATCAGCGCGGTGGTGGCGTACCCTGTCTCATTGCCATTGATCGGGATGCATCCGGAAATGCGCACGACACCGCATTATCCTATGCCTGCGCCATCGGTGGGGGGCGATCAGGCGTGATTGAAACGACGTTCAAAGAAGAGTGCGAAACCGACCTTTTCGGCGAGCAGGTCGTGCTTTGCGGCGGCTTGGTCGAGCTCATCCGGGCCGGTTACGAGACACTGACGGAGGCCGGGTACGCGCCAGAGATGGCCTACTTCGAATGCCTGCATGAGGTGAAACTGATCGTCGATCTGATCTACGAGGGCGGCATCGCCAACATGAACTACTCCATTTCCAACACGGCGGAGTTCGGGGAGTATGCATCAGGACCGCGGATCATCACGGACGAGACTCGTGCTGAGATGCGTCGGGTATTGGCCGACATCCAGTCGGGCGCCTTTACGTCGGAGTGGATGCGCGAGTGCAAGAGTGGCCAGGCCAAATTCAAGGCAACGCGCCGCATGAATGATGCACATCCAATTGAGGAGATTGGTGCAAAGCTTCGCGGCATGATGCCGTGGATTACCGAAAATGCCTTGGTCGATAAGGCCAAGAACTGAGGCAGTTCGGAAAGACTGTCGGAAGGTTCGCAACCACCGCGCGGGGAGGGATATGTGTGGGGTGCAGCAGTCAAAACCTTCCGACAGTTACGGCGTCTTCGGATGAGCACGTGATCGTAGCCACCTGAAGACAATTGCTTGGCGCTTGACGGTGCGCCGTCTGTCTCGCGATTGGGCTTGAAGGAAGCCGATCGACCCTGGCACCCAACACTGAATGAGGGGGCCTTGGTCCGGTTGCCGGCGCCGTTTTTGGCATCGGCGACAGGTGAAATACTGCGAGCGGATTGTGTGGTCAGGTTGGCCGGATTGCGGTATTGACATGATAATATTTAGAAAAGTCATTATGTATTAATAAGTTAGAACGATGCATTGCGATTGGATCTGGATGCATGATTCAGGGGGCATTGGGTTTGTCAAATTGTCTGACCAGACGTAGCCACCAACTCGCAGACCCTTCAGTGGTTCGCGTCGAGCAGTGCAATCTGACAGTGAGTGATGCCGAGTGGCGGTTCGCGATTGATCATCGGGATGAGATCGTAAGCCATTGGGCGGCTTGTCAGCGCGCCAACCCGCGTATCTTCAATGGAGCCATCCATTTGATGAGCGAGCACCAAATCCGGCGTGAAGTTTTCGAAGCCCGATTTCTGCGGACGGACTTCGCCAGTTATCTTTATTGGCGCGACCAAGGATTTGCCGATCCCATGGTCTGTGACTGCTTCGCGACGGTATTGATTGGTGGTGAATGCGGTGGCGTTCTTACGGCACGTGCTGCGAAGCATACGCTCAATGCTGGGCTCCTCGTGACTCCGGGTGGGATGATCGATGAACGTGACGTGGCGAAGGACGGGACCATTGCGTTGGTTGACTATGGCTTACGCGAACTCACTGAGGAAACCGGTATCGGCGCGGATGATCTGCAGCGGCGTCCCGGGGT
>JBPCWB010000116.1:0-9734 GCA_051009955.1 Hyphomicrobiaceae bacterium
TGGCCGCAACGACATTCACCGGCCAGGACGTGATCGACGACCTCGTCGCGTTCGCGCACGACGACAGCGAGACGACGACGGCAACGTTCGACGTCAGTGTCGAAGACGGCGACGAGGACGGCTCGGCGCCAACGCCTGCGACGTTCAATCTCACGGTCACGCCGGTCAATGATCCGCCAGTACTCGCCGGTGATCTCGCGGCGTCGGTGCTGGAAGGCGGCACTGTGGCTCTCACAACCGCCGATCTCGACTTCGTCGATCCGGACGATGGCCCGGGTGATGTGACGTTCACGGTATCGAACCAGGTCAACGGCGTAGTGCTGGTCAATGGTCTGGCCGCAACGACATTCACCGGTCAGGATGTGATCGACGACCTCGTCGCATTCGCGCACGACGGTAGCAACACCACGGCGGCAGCGTTCGATGTGACTGTCGAAGACGGTGACGAGGATGGCTCGGCGCCAACGCCTGCGACGTTCAATCTGACGGTGGTGGCCGCCAATGATCCACCGGTTCTCGCTGGTGATCTCGCGGCAACCGTCGCCGAGGGCGGCACTGTCATCGTGACGACGGCCGATTTGGACTTTGTTGATCCGGACGATGGTCCCGGCGATGTGACGTTCACGGTGTCGAACCAGGTCAATGGTGCGGTGCTGGTCAATGGTCTGGCCGCAACGACATTCACCGGCCAGGACGTGATCGACGACCTCGTCGCGTTCGCGCACGACGACAGCGAGACGACGACGGCAACGTTCGACGTCAGTGTCGAAGATGGTGACGAGGATGGCTCGGCTCCGGCGACATCAACCTTCAACATTGCGGTGACGCCGGTCAATGATCCGCCCGTGCTTGCCGGTGATCTCGCGGCGACTGTCGATGAGGGCGGCACGGTGGTTCTCACCACCGCCGATCTCGACTTCGTCGATCCGGACGATGGCCCGGGTGACGTGACGTTCACGGTATCGAACCAGGTCAACGGTACGGTCTTGCTCGAAGGCGTTGCGGCTACGACATTCACCGGCCAGGACGTAATCGACGACCTCGTTGCGTTCGAACACGACGGCAGCGAGACGACGGCGGCGACCTTCGACGTTAGTGTCGAGGATGGCGACGAGGATGGCTCGGCGCCGACGACGGTGACCTTTGATCTCACGGTCACGCCGGTCAACGATCCGCCGGTCGTCACGCCGATCATCGATACGATCGGAGAGGATGGCCCGGCATTTTCAGTCGATTTGTTGACGGGTGCCAGCGATCCGGATCCGGGTGATACGCTGTCGATTGACAATCCTCCTTCGAGCATAACCTCGTCAAACGGTCGTGTGCTGACGCAGGGGTTGCACTACACGGTCGTCGGTTCGACGTTCGCGCTGACCGCAGCCGCATTCGCACTGTTTAATTCGCTTGCAGCGGGTGCGTCCGACGATTTCGTGATCGGATACGATGTATCTGACGGAACCGATTCCGTGCCGAATACGGCCACCATTACGGTGACCGGCGACAACGATGCGCCAACGGTGGCGGTCACCATTGCGGACCAGGAAGTGGCGCCGGGTGCCGCGATCAACCTCGATGTCTCGGGCGCGTTCGCTGACGTTGACATCGGCGATACGCTGACTTTGAGCGCACAGCTGCCCGGCGGAGACCCCTTGCCGCCATGGCTGAACTTCAACAGTGCGACCGGTGTTTTCACGGGAACGCCGCCGAACTCTCTGGCGTCCAGCCCGACGCCGTTCGAAGTCGAAGTCATTGCCACCGACCTGGAAGGTGCAACGGCGAGCCAGGCGTTTGAAATTTCGCTGACGCCGACTGAGGTCGGTGACGTCACCGATGATACGCTGAACGGAACGGCCGGCAGTGACTACATCACCGGGCTCGCAGGGGATGATACGCTCGTCGGCTCGAGCGGCGATGATGTTCTCGATGGCGGTGACGGCGACGACACCGCGGACTATTCCTTTGCGACAAACGGCATCGTCGTCGATCTCTCGGCCGATCCGCAATTCGGCACGGCCACCGGCGCGGACATCGGTTCTGACACGCTGATCGGGATCGAGAACATTATCGGCGGGTCCGGCAACGACGATATCACCGGCGATGACGGCAGGAACCGTCTCGTAGGCAATGACGGCGACGACCGACTGGAAGGTGGACTGGGCGTCAACACCTACGTCGGTGGAGCGGGCGACGACACCTTTGTCGGCGGAACACGCGGCTTCAGCAATGAGTTCTTCGGCGATTTCGATATCGCTGACTACAGTGACGCAACTTCTGGAATAACCGCTAATCTTATCGGTGGCCTCAATTCGACCGACTCTTCAGTGACAGGTGATGCGTCCGTCGGAACCGATACACTGACGAACATCGATTCGGTGGTCGGTTCGGAGTTTGACGACACGTTCACGGCTGGCCCCGGGCATTCTTCCAAATCCAACTCGAACTTTAACGAGTTCGAAGGTCAGGGCGGCAACGACACCCTTACCGGCAATGGTAATACCCGTGCCTCCTACAGGAATGCGTCGGACTCTGTGACGGTGGACTTGAGCCTGACGACGGGGGCGGCGCAGTCGACCAACCCTGGCGATACCGCAGACATTGGCGTTGATACGTTTGTTAGTGGAGTCAATCGCATTCGCGGCTCGGACTTCGATGACTTCCTGTTCGGCTCCAACAGCGGAAACTTTGAGAGTATCCGCGGCGCTGAGGGCAATGACTACATCGATGGTCGCGGCGGTTCGAACGATCGCGCGGACTACCGCAATTCGCCCAACGGCATAACCGCAGACTTGTCGGTGACGGTGGCCTCGACGCTGGTTCCCACCGGACCCGATGTGTCGCTTGTGCAGGATGGATTTGGAACCACCGACGAGATCGTCAACATGGACCGAATTCGCGGCTCGGAGTTTGATGACCAGATCACGGGTGGCGAGAACATAGGGCTGATCAATGGGCGCGGCGGCGACGACGTCCTGACCAGCGTCAGCAGTGGAAACATTCTGCGTGGCGGAGCCGGTGACGACACACTGATCGGCTCGGGCGCAATCGGAAACCCCGGTGACCAATTCAACCAGGTCGACTATCGCGACGCGACGGACGGTGTCACGATTGAACTCGGCGGCGGCGCAAACGCCAACGAAGGAACGGCGTTCTCGACGAACCCAGACGACTCCGCCAACATCGGCGTCGACACGCTCGTAAACCCCGAATTCGCACTCGGCAGTGCCTTCGACGATATCGTCACCGTGAACGCGGCTTATACCAACCGCTTTGACGGCTTCTTCGACTTCGAGGGCGGGGCTGGCGACGACAAAATCGATGTTCTATCGCCCGACCTCTTCGTGCGCATCAGCTTTGTCGATGCTGACGCCGGCGTCGATGTCGATATGGAAGCCGGCACCGCCAGTTCGATCATCGCCGACGACGCCAATATCGGCAACGATACGTTTTCCGGTATCGACGCTGTCCGCGGCTCGGACTTTGGTGATATCCTGCGAGGGCGCAACTCCCTCACAGAGGGCGATCAGCTCCGTCCCCGCGGCGGCGACGACACCGTAGATGGTCGCGGCGGGCTGTTCGACGAGGCCCGCTATACGGCAACCGACAACGATGTCATCATCGATCTCGGCAGTGACAACCAGACCACTTCGGTGACGACCACCAGCGACGGCTTTGGTGGGACGGATACGCTGATCAACATCGAGAACCTGCGGTCCGGCCGTGGCAATGACCAGCTCAGCGGTGACATCAACGACAATCGGCTGCGGGGCGGCGATGGCAATGACAAACTGATCGGCCGTGGCGGCGATGACGACCTGCGAGGCGAGAGCGGAAACGACTTCCTGAGTGGTGGTTCCGGCGATAACGTTTTGCAGGGTGGCGCCGGCAACGACATCCTTCAGGGTGCAGGCAGTCTGACTACATTCGGGATCGACTTCAATCGTATAAACTACCGAGATGCAGCAGACGGCGTCACCATCCAGATTTTCGGCGGCACCGATACGACGGTCTCATTCGCCCAATCGACCGGCGCCAACGACGCCGCGAATATCGGCTTTGATTCCATTGCCAATGCGGAGTTCGCCTTCGGCAGCGACTTCGTTGATTTCGTGTTTGTTTCGCAGGATTTCGACAACCGCTATGACGGCTTCTTCGAATTTGAAGGCGGTGCGGGAGATGATCAGTTCGTCGGTAACGGCGAAAGTTTTATGCGCGTTGCATACACTGAGGCAAGCGCAGCTGTCACTGTCGACCTCGGAGCAGGGACAGCGGTTTCCACCGGTGCCGGCGATGCCGCGAATATCGGCTTGGACACGCTCGTCGGCGTAAGTCAGGTTCGTGGATCGGCTTTTGACGACACGTTGACAGGATCTGCCAGCGGCGCGTTCCAGTCGTACCGTGGAGAGGCGGGCAATGACACGATCGACGGGGTCGACGGAGTCAATGACCGGGCGGACTACCTCAGTTCGCCAGCAGGCATTGTTGCCGACCTCTCAACCGTCGACGTAAATGGATCTTCGCAGATCCAGGATGGCTACGGAACAACGGACGATGTGCGCAACATCGACCAGGTCCGCGGCTCCGAATTCGATGATCAAATAACGGGCGATTCCAGCAGCAACCGGCTCGACGGGCGCAGCGGCAACGACGTCCTTGCCGGTCTCGGCGGAGACGACGTTATCCGCGGCCGCGATGGCAACGACGATATCGATGGTGGTGCCGGCAACGATTCGATTCGGGGTGGAGCCGGCGACGATACGCTCGACGGCGGCGCCGACACTGATTTCCTTGACTACTCGAATGCGGCAGACAACGTTGTCGTCGACCTTGGGGCCGGGACCGCGAGTGGAGCCGATATCGGTTCGGACACGGTATCGAACTTCGAAGACGTCGCCGGCGGATTCGGCAACGACTCGATCACGGGAGATTCCGGAACGAACTTCATATTCGGCAATGACGGCGACGACATTCTGATTGGCGGCGCCGGCGACGACACTTTGTTCGGCGGATTTGGCTTCAACACGCTGATCGGTGGAGCCGGCAACGACACGCTGGTCGGCGCCGGTACGATCAACGACTTTACGGCCGACTTCAACCGCGTCGACTATCGCGACGCACTTGCCGGTGTGACGATCGAATTGAGAGACGGTGTCGACTCAGCGACGTCAATGGCAGCGTCGACAGGCATCGGCGATCCCGCCGGAATCGGGACGGATACGTTGATCAATGCCGAGTACGTTGTCGGCAGCAACTTCGACGACATCATCACGATCGAAGGCAGTTTTGACAGTCGGTTCGGTTTTGGGTTTGTCGAAGTGGAAGGGGCGGACGGCAACGACACCATCAACGGCAACGGTGCGACTCGACTGGGCTATCGCGAGGCTCCGGTCGGAGTGATCGTTGATCTCGAAGCTGGCACGGCGTCCGCGATCAACCCGAGCGTCGGCGACGGGGTCGGCAGCGATACCTTCACCGGCATATCGCAGGTTCGCGGGTCATCGTCTGATGATCAGCTGTTTGGCTCAAACGGACTCTTGTTCGAGAGCTTCCGCGGGCAGGCCGGCAATGACTATATCGACGGCCGCGGCGGGACGAACGACCGTGCCGACTATCGCAATTCGCCCGACGGGATTGTTGTCGACCTCTCGGTCTTGGTGGCGTCAACGCTTGTCCCGACGGGGCCTGACGTTGCTCTGATCCAGGATGGGTTCGGATTCACCGACGAAGTTGTCAACATCGAACGAATTCGGGGCTCGGAACACGACGATCAAATAACGGGGGACAGCATCAACAACCGGCTCGACGGCCGCGGCGGTGCTGACGTCATTGCTGGCCTTGGTGGAGACGACATAGTTTTCGGCGAAGACGGCAATGACATTCTGATCGGTGGCGCAGGGACCGATTTCATAGACGGCGGTTCCGGCTTCGATGTTGCCGACTACTCGGCGACAACGCTTGGAGTCACCGTCAATCTCGATACCGGGACGGCAACCGGATCGGAGATCGACAGCGACACGCTGGTCAGCATTGAACGTGCCTTCGGTGGATCCGGAAACGACATTCTGATCGGCGGCGCCGGTGACAGTCTTCTGCGTGGCGGGGCAGGCAACGACACCTTGACCGGGCTGGCGTCGGAGGTGATCCCCGGTTCCGACTTCAATCGGGTCGACTATCGTGATGCGGCAGACGATGTCACGATCCAGCTCGGTGTCAATCCGCTCCCGGCGAACGAGGGAACCGCATTTTCGACGAACGCCGGCGATACCGCCAACATCGGCACCGACACTCTCATCAACTCTGAGATGGCCTACGGCAGCGACTTTGACGATACGGTCGTCGTTGATGCCAATTACACCAACCGCTTCGGTGGCTTTTTCGAGTTCGAAGGTGGCGCCGGCGATGACAGTTTCACTTACAACGCGGCCGGAACCGGACGGGTCAGTTATCGGAACGCACCGCAGGAATCGGGTGGCGTGATCGTCGATCTCGAGGCCGGCACTGCGGACGCAGTCAACCCAGGCCCGAGTGATGGCGTCGGCAGCGATAACTTCTCGGGCGTCAATCAAGTGCGTGGCTCCGACTTCGACGACACCCTGTTGGGCCGCACCGTGGCTGGTGCTGACCAGTTCCGTCCCCGCGCCGGAAACGACTTCATCGACGGCCGCGGCGGGCTCGCCGACGAGGCCCGCTACTCGTCGACCGATGATGCTGTGGTCATCGATCTCGGCATCGACAACCAAACTATTGCGGTTACGACGATAAGCGATGGCTTCGGCGGGATCGACACACTGATCGGCATCGAGAACCTGCGTTCCGGCCGCGGCGACGACAGTTTGAGCGGCGACATCAATGACAACCGTCTGCGCGGCGGTGATGGTGACGACGCACTGAATGGGCGAGCTGGCGACGACCTACTGCTCGGCGAGGGCGGCAATGATTTGATTTTCGGCGGCGCCGGCAACGACCAACTGGAAGGCGGGTTCGGAGACAATACTCTCCGTGGCGGTGCCGGCAACGACACGCTGATCGGGGAGAATGTAGTTCAAAACTCCAGTCAGGATTTCAACCGCGTTGATTATCGCGATGCGCTCGACGACGTAACAATACAAATGAGCGGCGGCATCGACTCTACGACGTCGAAAGCGTTCTCAACGAATGCCGGCGATACTGCGAATATAGGCATCGATACGCTGGTCAACGCCGAGTACGTGTTCGGCAGCCATTTTAACGATACTGTGACGGTTGCCGCTGGCTACGAAAACCGGTTCGGCTTCTTCTTCGAGTTCGAGGGCGGCGCCGGCGACGACACACTCGAGGCGTTGTCACCGGATCTGTTCGTGCGGGCCAGCTATCTCAATGCCGTTGCCGGCGTTGAGGTCGATCTGCAAGCCGAAACAGCCAGTTCTGTCAACGCGAACGATGCCGGAATCGGTACCGACACGCTGATTGGTGTCGATAGTGTCCGTGGCTCTGACTACGATGATATCTTGACAGGTCGCGACTCTCTCACAGAAGGCGATCAACTCCGTCCCCGCGCCGGCGACGACACCGTTGATGGCGGCGGCGGACTGTTCGATGAGGTTCGCTATAGCTCGACCAGCAATGATGTGATCATCGATCTTGGCAGCGACAACCAGTCGACCGCCATAACGACAGCAAGCGACGGGTTCGGTGGAACCGATACGCTGATCAACATCGAGCGCATTCGCTCCGGCGGCGGCAACGACCAGTTGAGTGGTGATGTGAACAATAATCGCCTGCTCGGCGGCAGCGGTGACGATACGCTGGATGGCCGAGGTGGGAACGATCAGCTGTTGGGCGAAGCCGGCAACGACCTGCTGATCGGCGGCGCCGGCAATGACACTCTCGATGGCGGGGGCGACTTCGACACGGCAGACTACTCCGCGACGACAAGCGGCGTGACCGTCGATCTTGCAGTCGGGACTGCAACCGGTGCGGAGATCGGTAGTGACAGTCTCTTGGGCATCGAAAGCGTTATTGGCGGAGCCGGTAACGACTCGCTGCAGGGTAGCGCTGGTTCTGATACACTGATCGGCGGCGCTGGCGCCGATACGCTGGCCGGGCTCGCAGGCAACGACACAATCGTACTCTCGGTTGCAACATTTGCATCGGTCGACGGTGGCGCTGATCAGGATGTCCTCCAACTCGATGGCTCGCTCAACCTCGACTTCAGTGCGCTCACCGGCACGATTGCCGGCGTCGAGGCAATCGATCTGAATTCGGTCGGCATCAATACACTGTCGTTGAGCGAGGATGATGTGATCAACCTGTCCGGTGATGCCAACTTGGAGTTCACGTTTACTGCTGCAGATCAAATTCCTGGCACGCCAATCAACACCACGGAGAATATCCTTGTCGATGGTGGTTCGGTGGATACCGTCAACCTGACCTCAAACGGCTCAGGCGCATGGACGGATACGGGAGAGACCGTCCGGACAGGCGGCCAGGACTATGCCGTATACAACTACGTTGACGGCGCCAGTATCCTTGCAAGTGTCGCAATCGACACTGAAGTGACGACCAACACAAGCTAGATTCCAGTGTAGAACTGCCACCACAGCCGTTTGAGGAAGTTATAGTGCCAAGGGCGAACGATTGCGGACACTGGGTCGGATAATCGGATTCGAGCGGCTGATAGGATTCATCCTGCTCGCATTCTTCGTGGTGCTCCGCGGATGGGATCCGGCTCCCCTCGAGATTGCGCGCCTCAAGATCTTTGATTTCTATCAGGTGGCCAAACCGCGTCAGCCGACATAGTTTCCCGTTGTCATCGTCGATATCGACGACAGCAGCCTGGAGCGGCTGGGGCAATGGCCGTGGCCGCGTGACCTCATTGCCAAGATCATCGATGCCATCGCGGCCAACGGCGGCAAAGCGGTCGCCTTCGATGTTCTGTTCTCGGAACCCGACCGCATGTCGCCGCGCCTGATCGCCTCGAGCCTCGTGGCGATCGACGAGGAAACCCGGAACAAGCTCAAGCAACTGCCAACCAACGAACAGATACTCGCCCAGTCTTTCGCGAAACTCCCCGTCGTCGTGGGTGAGGCCGGGACTATCTCGCGTCCTTCTGGCCAAACGCCCGTCAAGAAAGATCGGGCTTCGATCGCGACGCTGGGCGGTGATCCGACGCCTTATCTCGTGGGATTTCCTTGGCTGGTGCGAAACATGCCAGTGCTGACAAAGGCCGCAGCCGGTCACGGTCTTTTCTCGATCCGCCCGGAACGCGACGGCATCATTCGCCGGGTCGCGACGGTCATGAGCGCTGGCGGACAATTGGTTCCATCACTTGCGATGGAGTTGATCCGGGTTTCGCAACCCAAGGCGACCATGCTGATCAAGCGGGACCAGGCCGGTGTGCAGGGTGTCGGTATCGGTCAGACACGCGTTGCAACAGACCGAAACGGTCAACTGTGGGTCTACTTCAGCAAGCGCCAGGCCGAACGATACGTATCGGCAGCCGACGTACTGGGCGGCGCGCTCGAGCCGAACCAGTTGCGCGACAAACTGGTGCTGATCGGAACGTCCGCTGCCGGTCTATTCGATCTGCGTGCAACGCCCTTGGATCGGGTAATGCCGGGCGTCGAGATACATGCCCAGCAGATCGAGGCGATTTTGACGGGTGCACTGCTCACTCGGCCGCACTACGCGCTTGGCGCCGAGATTGCGATGGCGATCGTCGTTGGTTTGATCATCATTGTTCTGGCGCCGATGCTCGG
>JBPCWB010000117.1:0-4925 GCA_051009955.1 Hyphomicrobiaceae bacterium
TCGTGCGCGGCCGCCATCGCTGGCGGCTGCTGGTCAAGGCGCCTCGCGAAATCGATATGCAAGGTTACTTGCGCGAATGGCTCGGTCAAATTCCCGCGAGTAAGGGCGATATACGCCTGCAGATCGATGTCGATCCCTATAACTTTCTTTGAGCCCGCCGCAGTGGCGTGCCCCGCAACGAGTAATCGAGCATAAAGGACAGCGGAATGGCGACGACAACCCTACGCAGTACGTTCAAGGGACATGGCGGCGAAGAACTTGCCGCCCGACTCGACATGCCGGCTGGACCAATCCGCGGATATGCGCTCTTCGCACATTGCTTCACCTGCTCGAAGGATCTCTTCGCGGCACGACACATCTCGCAAAGTCTCGCGCAGCAGGGCCTGGCGGTCCTGCGGTTCGATTTTACCGGGCTCGGGTCGTCACAGGGGGAATTTGCCAACACCAACTTCAGCTCCAACGTCCGGGATCTGATCGCGGCGGCCGATCATCTGCGCGAGGCGTTCGCGGCACCATCGATCTTGGTTGGCCATTCGTTGGGAGGGGCGGCAGTGTTGGCTGCCGCAGGCGACATCCCCGAAGCGAAGGGCGTTGCGACGATCGGCGCTCCGGCGGATGTCGGGCACGTTCTGCATCAGTTCGGGGGATCGCTGGAGGATATCCGTGAGACAGGAAAGGCGGATGTCAATCTTGCCGGACGGAAATTCACCATCACGCGGGAGTTTGTCGAAGATGCCGAAGGCAGCCGGCTCGCAGACCGCATTGCGACGATGAAAAAGGCGCTTCTGGTCCTGCATTCCCCGGTCGACCAGACCGTCGGCATTGACAATGCAGGCCAGATCTTCGGTGCCGCCAAGCACCCGAAAAGCTTCATTTCCCTGGACAATGCCGACCATCTTGTCTCGAAATCGGCCGATGCGGCTTATGCAGCAAACGTCATTGCGGCCTGGGCCTCAAGGTTCGTCCCGGAGGCCGATGAGCCAAAAGATGAACATGATTCGATTGTGGTCACCGAGACCGGCCTGGGTAAATTTTCGAACGCTGTGCTCGCCGGCCGGCATCGCCTGCTGGCAGATGAGCCCAAATCTGTCGGAGGTCTCGACAGCGGCCCTTCTCCATATGATTACTTGTCGATTGCGCTCGGGACCTGCACCGCGATGACGCTGCGCATGTATGCAGGATACAAGAAGATGGCGCTGGGCAAGGTGAGTGTCGAAGTCCAGCACGGAAAGGTCGCCTCAGAACACTGTACGGATTGCGGCGAGGCCGTCGCGGGGCGTGGCGGTAAAATCGACCGATTCGAACGAATCATTTCCGTTGAAGGCGAAGTCGATGATGCTCTGCGCGAAAAACTTGTTGAGATTGCCGGGAAGTGTCCAGTTCACCGTACACTGGAAGCCGCGGCGGCGGTGGTCACGAAAGTCCGCTAGGCCGCTTTCTGTCTGCAAAGTTAGGTTGTAGCTGGTCGGCCGATGACGCCCGTTCGAGGGCGAATATGCGGCATTGCGGCCCGGTATGCCGCAGTTGATTAGCGGCCAACCCGCGTGGTAGGAACGCTGCGGCTTTTGGGGAACGACCTGTCGATTGCGGCTTGGTCGCCCTTCCTGATGTTGTCCCTCCTCAGCGCGGGTGATTAGCTAACGACGGGTTGGAGAGTTCGCGTGTGAATTCAAGACCTTAGCTCACCCCACAACGCATGAAAGCGCGCGACGTGACGACCGAAGACCAAATGATGGCCAGCGTGCAAGGGCGCTACGCATCTGCTCTGTTCGACTTGGCAGCGGAGCAGTCTCAGCTCGAAGCCGTTGAAAATGATCTGGGCGTCCTACAAGCGATGCTTGACGAAAGTGCAGATCTTCGTCGCATGGTCCGCAGCCCGGTGTTTTCCGCGGAGGATCAAACCCAGGCTCTCGATGCCCTTCTGAGCCGCGCCGGAGCCTCAACGTTGACGTCAAACTTCGTCAAGTTGGTGACCCGCAACCGACGTCTGTTCGTGCTGCCGGAAATGATCAAGGCGTTCCGCAGCCTGGCGGCGCGCTCGCGTGGTGAAGTGGAAGCTGACGTGACGAGCGCGATGGCGCTGAACGACAGCCAATTGCAGTCACTGAAGGAGACGCTGAAAGCGTCCATTGGCAAGGACGTTCAGATTAACGCCCAAGTTGATGCATCCTTGCTTGGCGGGCTGATCGTAAAGATCGGTAGCCGCATGATCGATTCGTCGCTTCGTACGAAGCTCTCAACGCTGAAAATGCGCATGAAAGAGGTTGGCTAATGGATATCCGAGCCGCTGAGATCTCCTCAATCCTGAAGGAGCAGATTCAAAACTTCGGTCAGGAGGCAGAGGTCTCCGAAATCGGCCAGGTGCTGTCAGTGGGCGACGGTATCGCCCGGGTGTACGGTCTCGACAACGTCCAGGCCGGCGAGATGGTCGAATTTCCGGGTGGCCTGCGCGGCATGGCGCTGAACCTCGAAGCTGACAACGTCGGGGTCGTGATTTTCGGGGACGACCGCAATATTCGTGAAGGCGATACCGTCAAGCGGACCGGCGCGATCGTGGAAGTTCCGGTCGGCAGAGGCCTGCTGGGCCGCGTTGTTGACGGCCTTGGAAATCCGATCGATGGCAAAGGGCCGATTGAAAGCGCGGAAATGAGCCGCGTCGACGTCAAGGCACCCGGGATTCTGCCGCGGAAGTCCGTGCATGAGCCGATGTCGACCGGCCTCAAGGCGATTGATGCATTGATCCCGATTGGCCGCGGTCAGCGCGAGTTGATCATTGGCGACCGCCAGACCGGCAAGACGGCGATCATTCTTGATACAATCCTCAATCAGAAGCCGTTGCACGCCAGCGACGATGAATCCCGCAAGCTTTATTGCGTTTACGTCGCGGTCGGACAAAAACGATCGACCGTCGCGCAATTCGTAAAGGTGCTTGAAGAGAGCGGTGCGATGGATTTCTCCGTCGTGGTCGCGGCGACAGCATCCGATGCGGCACCGATGCAGTTCCTGGCGCCATTTACCGGTTGCGCCATCGGGGAATACTTCCGCGACAACGGCATGCATGCCGTGATCGGCTATGACGATCTCTCGAAGCAGGCCGTCGCGTATCGACAGATGTCCCTGCTGCTGCGGCGCCCGCCTGGTCGCGAGGCCTATCCGGGCGACGTCTTCTATCTGCACTCGCGGCTGCTGGAGCGTGCCGCAAAGTTGAATGATGAAAATGGTAACGGGTCATTGACGGCATTGCCGGTTATCGAAACACAAGGCAACGACGTTTCGGCATTCATTCCAACGAACGTCATTTCGATCACGGATGGCCAGATCTTCTTGGAGACGGATCTGTTCTACCAGGGAATTCGCCCGGCTGTTAACGTTGGTCTCTCGGTGTCTCGCGTTGGCTCGTCGGCGCAAGTCAAGGCCATGAAGCAGGTTGCAGGCTCGATTAAGGGTGAGCTTGCACAGTATCGCGAGATGGCCGCGTTCGCACAATTCGGCTCTGACCTAGACGCCGCCACGCAGCGCATGCTTGCGCGCGGCGAGCGGTTGACGGAGCTCTTGAAGCAGCCGCAGTTCTCCCCGCTCAAAACGGAAGAACAAGTCGTGGTTATCTTTGCCGGCACCAAAGGTTATCTCGATGGCATTCCGACGGCTTCCGTTGGCAAGTTCGAGGAACAGTTCCTGGTGTACATGCGCGATACGGGCAAGGATCTTCTGGAGGAGATCCGGGCCGAGAGCCAGCTGTCGGCAGATGCCGAATCCAAGCTGACCGGAATTCTCGATGACTTCACCAAGAGCTTCACGGCGTAATCGCACAAGCTGAGCCGATCTCGAGACGCGCTGGAGCCTATGGATGCCAAGCCTTAAGGACCTCAGAAACCGTATTGCCTCGGTGACCGCAACGCGGAAGATCACCAGGGCGATGCAGATGGTGGCGGCTGCTAAGCTGCGTCGGGCTCAAGATGCCGTCGTGGCCGCGCGACCCTATGCGCAGCGCATGGACAGTGTGCTGGCCAACTTGAACAAGGGGCTGGCGTCGCGTGACGGAGCCTCGCCGTTACTCGTCGGGACGGGCAAGAGCGATGTCCATCTGCTGGTCGTGATGACGGCTGAGCGCGGCCTTTGTGGCGGCTTCAATGCAAACATTGCGCGGCTTGCGCGCCAGCACATTATTCGCCTCCAGAGAGATGGCAAAACGGTCAAGTTGTTATTCGTCGGGCGCAAGGGCTTTGACGTTTTGCGGCGCGAGTACGAAAGCCTGATGGTCGATCGCATCGATCTCAAAGGGGTTCGTAATATCGGCTTTGCCAACGCCGAGGACATTGCAACGCGCCTCTTGAGCATGTTCGAGGACGGCGAGTTCGATGTGTGCACGATGTTTTATTCGGAATTCAAGTCGGTGCTGTCGCAGATTCCGACGCCGTTGCAGTTGATCCCCGCCAGCATCCCTGAGGATGCTGGCGAAGAGGCAATCCCAACGGGACATCAGCAGGCGGCATCGTATGACTACGAGCCAAGCGAAGAAGAAATCCTTGGTTTGCTTTTGAGCCGGAATATCGCGACGCAGGTCTTTCGCGGACTGCTCGAGAATGCGGCGTCTGAGCAAGGTGCGCGAATGTCGGCGATGGACAGTGCTACGCGCAACGCGGGTGACATGATCGACAAGCTGACCATCACTTACAACCGTCAGCGTCAGGCGCAGATCACCAAAGAACTCATCGAAATCATCTCGGGCGCCGAGGCGCTCTAGGTCCAGTCAACGCACACGAGGACGAAATTCATGGCTGAGCAAAAAATCGGACGCATTCGCCAGGTGATGGGGGCCGTCGTCGACGTTCAGTTTGACAATGATCTACCGCCCATTCTCAACGCACTCGAAACGACCAACGAAACAACGAGGTCGAAGGATAACCCCGACGGTCGTCTCGTTC
>JBPCWB010000118.1:0-4340 GCA_051009955.1 Hyphomicrobiaceae bacterium
GTCGCGACATCATGCGGCGCGAGAAGATCGCGGATTTCTTGGAGTTTTCCAGGATTATGGCTGGCAAGGACAAGGCGATCGCCGGCTTTGAGTTTTCGTGTCACTGCAATCCCCAAATTCTTGGTTCGGCAAACTCGAGGCTGTTACCCGATGGATCTCGAAAATAAATCGAGCGACCACCTTGCGGCCATTCGAAATCAGCTTCGATCTCGATTCCGCGGCTGACAAGCGTGTTTCGCCAAAGCCCGATCTCTTCTTCGCTGGCGCGGAAGCAAAGATGGCCTTGTCCCGTGGCGCCATGGGTTGGCACCGTGATGGCAGCACCGACGGCCGGGACCCGTGTCGCGTCTGCGTTGAACAATAGGAAGACTTGCTCGCCGCAGCGATAAAAGAGATGGCGCCCTTTGGCCTCGGCGAATGGACTCATGCCGAGCACATCGCCATAGAACTGACGTGCAGCTTCCAGATCATCAACGTAAAGTACGCTTTCCAGGATACCCGCTGGTGTCATTGCTGCCTCCGTGGCGTGCTCCAACGATCGCACTGTCGATCCGGCGATTGGCACACTTGGGCGACACGGCACTCAAAGTCGAGGCGCAGCAATGTCTATGACACCGTGAGCTTCTGCAGCGAAACCAGCTCTTCGATGCCTTTTCTCGCCAAAGCGATAAGTTCATCGAAGCTTGCCTGGCTGAATGGCTCGCCCTCGGCCGTTCCCTGGACTTCGACGATACCACCGCCGCCGGTCATGACGAAATTCGCGTCTGCCTGAGCGTCAGAATCTTCGGCATAATCGAGATCCAGCACGCAAACGCTGTTATGGATACCTGCGGATATGGCCGCGACCTGATCTTTCAAGACGCCATCGGCAACCATTTCGCGCTCGCGCATCCAGTTGATGCAGTCGTAGAGCGCCACCCATGCCCCGGTGATTGCGGCGGTCCGGGTGCCGCCATCGGCCTGGATGACATCGCAATCAACGGAGATCTGGCGTTCGCCAAGCTTTGTGAGGTCGACGACCGCGCGCAATGAACGTCCTATAATGCGCTGAATTTCCTGTGTTCTTCCGGATTGCTTGCCTGTGGTTACTTCGCGCCGCATACGATCGTGAGTTGCTCGCGGAAGCATGCCGTATTCGGCCGTGACCCAGCCGCGGCCCTGGCCTTTCAGCCAGCCAGGCACGCGTTCCTCCAGACTGGCCGTACACAGGACATGCGTGTTGCCAAATTTGATCAAGCACGAGCCCTCGGCGTGCAGGGAAACGGCGCGCTCGAACGAGACGCGGCGAAGTTCGTCGGGCTGGCGATTTGACGGTCGCATATTGAATTGCCTGTCTAACGCGATAAGGATGCTTGTATGAAAGTGCTGCGGCTAGGTTAACCGGGGTTGCGCCGAGCGGAACCTATGCGACGCCGTCCAGCGCATCAACATCTATTGTCGGATGCAATTGACGTCGCTGCTCGCCAAGACCTACATAACGTATGATCAATGAATACATTGGCCGCACGATTTTTGAGCCATGCAAAAAAGCGGTGAGCTGAATAATTTGGAAGAGCTGAGTGATCGCTCGCTTGCGATTCTGCGGCGCATTGTTGAGTCCTATCTTGAGACAGGTGAGCCGGTCGGATCGCGCAACCTGTCGCGCGATTTGCCGATGACGTTGTCGCCGGCATCGGTGCGCAACGTCATGTCAGACCTTGAGCACCTGGGCCTGATCGCCGCGCCTCACACATCAGCCGGCCGTCTGCCCACGGAGTTGGGCCTGAGGCTGTTCGTTGACGGTCTGCTGGAGGTCGGCAATCTCAGCAGTGAGGAACGCGCGCAGATTGAACGCCAGGTGGGAATCAATCGCGATCATTCGGTCGAACACGTGCTCAACGAGGCGTCCGAATTGATATCGGGCCTATCGCACTGTGCCGGCCTCGTGCTGACCGAGAAGCAGGACATGCGACTCAAGCATATCGAGTTCGTGCCCTTGGAGCCGGGCAAGGCACTGGCCGTATTGGTGAGTGAAGATCAAAGCATCGAAAACCGCGTTCTCGAAGTCCCGGCGGGCCTGCCGCCGTCCGCTCTGGCTGAAGCTGCCAACTTCCTGAACACCTTTGTCCGCGGATGTACACTCGATGAGGCCGGCAAACGAATCGAGAAAGAGCTGGCCGAGCGTCGTGCCGAACTCGATGAACTCACGCAGAAGGTCATTACGGCCGGCCTGGCCGATTGGTCGGGCTCGCTTGACGATGATCGCCGCAGTCTCATCGTCCGCGGGCGATCGAACCTATTGAAGGACGTCACTGCGATCGAGGAACTTGAGCGAATTCGCCAACTGTTTGACGATCTGGAGGCCAAGCAGGATGTCGTGCAGCTATTGGGCCTCGCTGAGCAGGCCGAAGGTGTGAAAATCTTTATCGGTTCTGAAAACAATCTGTTCTCACTATCCGGCTCGTCCTTGATCGTGGCGCCTTTCCAGGATAGCGATCAGAAGATCGTCGGCGTTCTTGGTGTCATTGGTCCGACCCGCCTAAATTATGCGCGAATTATCCCGATGGTCGACTATACCGCAAAGCTCGTCAGCAAGTTGCTGACTTGATTTTCACCAATTGCGCCTGATATCCAGCGCAGCAGCCACGCAGAGCCCGAATGGCCCAGATGGTAGGACGGGTGACGCCTTGACGATTTCCTGATCAGAGAAAAAAGCCAGAGCGAATATGAGCGCAGAACTGCCAAAAGATAACGATTCGACCGTCAGCAGCCCGTCGACCGGAACCGGCCAGGATACGAAGGCCGACGCGGCAGCGGCGGAGGCGAAACCGACCGTTGAGGCGGCGGAGGTGGCCGCCAACGAGCCCAAAGCCTACGTCGACCCGGCTATCGCGACCGAGGCCAAGATTGCGGAGCTTGAAAACCAGGTTGCGGAAATGAAGGACCGCTATCTGCGTGCTTATGCCGACAGCGACAACCTGCGCAAACGGACGGAACGCGAGAAGGCGGACATATCCAAGTATGCCGTGACCAATTTCGCCCGCGACATGGTCGCGATTTCCGATAATCTCCGCCGTGCCATCGAGGCCGTGGGAACCGCCAAGGAAGAGCAGTCGAGCACTATGAAAGCGCTTGTCGACGGCGTCGTTCTGACCGACCAAGAATTGCAAAAAGCGCTTGAAAAGCATGGTGTTCGCCAAATCACGGCCAAGGGTGAGATCTTTGATCCGCACAAGCATCAGGCGGTCATGGAACAAGACGATCCCAGTGTGGCGGCCGGCACCATTCTGCAGGTCTTCCAGGAAGGCTATGAAATTGGCGAGCGGGTTTTGAGGCCGTCCATGGTTGTCGTCGCCAAGGGGGGCGCAAAACCGATCAAGTCGACAGAGGCAGCAACCAACCTCGAACCGCCGCCGGCGGCCAACGACACTGGAGACGCCGACACATCGGCCGCGCAGGCGGAGGAATCCGGTGCGAAGTCCAAGGCCGAAGATGATGCGCCGAAATCGGACTAGTCCGTGGGCACGGTCACGCGTCGCATCGTAAGATTGAAACGGCCCGGCTCACCGATCAGGTCCGACGAACCGGGCACGATACGATCGATGCCATGGTAGGCCAATCGCGCCTCACCGCCCAAGACGACAATATCTCCCGACTTGAGCAGAAGCCGCCTGGTCGGATCGCGCCGCGCGGTTCCGCCGATCCGGAACCAAGCATCATCGCCCAACGAGATTGAGACGACCGGCGCGCGATTCTCCTGCTCATCCGCGTCGACGTGCTGACCGAGCTTGGCCTTCGGGCCATACCAGTTGATGAGACAGGCTTCCGGGTCTGCATCATAATCTGCGACGTCCCGCCAAATCCGCAGCATGATTTCTGGTATCTGGGGCCAGTTTTTGCCGGTATCGGGATGCTGGTCCTGATAGCGGTACCCGCCGTCCTTGCTCGAAACCCATCCCAGCTGACCGCAATTGGTCATGGCCACTGAAAAAGCTTTTCCGGACTTGGGCATCGTTGGAACGTAAAGCGGCGACCTGATGAGAAGGCCGCGAATTGTTGCCAGTAGGGCTGCCTGCGCCTCTGGTGTCAAAAACGCACGCAGATGAAGAAAACCGGGTGGCATGGCAGCATTCATGGGAAAAGCGGAGGGTTGAACTTGAGTTTCTTGTCGGATTGGCCGATTCAATCAGTAATCCTGGGCGAATTCAGTCGTCGTCGACCCGTTGCAGGGCCTAAACGACGCCACTATATAGCGAACGAAGCACCAACTGAACTCCAGGGGACTGCGTCTCCAGGTCAGCGATGATCGGGAGCAGACCGGGTGCCGTGAACGGGCTCGGGCGGTCTGCCGCGAAAAGAGA
>JBPCWB010000119.1:0-3109 GCA_051009955.1 Hyphomicrobiaceae bacterium
ACGTCGATACGCTTGAGCATCTGATGACAATGGTCAGTGAGCTCGTGCTGACCCGGAACCAGCTACTTGAAATGGTACGGCGGCTGGATGATTCGGAATTCAAGGTTCCGCTTCAGCGTCTCTCCACTGTTACCGCTGAACTCCAGGACGGGGTGATGAAAACCCGTATGCAGCCGATCGGCAATGCCTGGCAGAAACTGCCCCGGATCATACGCGACCTCACCAAGGAGCTTGGCAAGAAGATCGATTTGCAGATGAATGGCGCCGATACCGAGCTTGACCGCCAGATTCTGGAGTTGATCAAGGATCCGCTGACCCACATGGTTCGCAATTCGGCCGATCATGGCCTGGAATCGAATGAGGATCGCGTCAAGGCGGGCAAGCCTGAAGTCGGCGTTGTCGAACTCAGCGCCTATCACGAAGGCGGCCATATCATTATCGAAATTGCAGATGACGGGCGCGGTCTCGACGTCGACAAGATAAAGTCCAAAATCCTTCAGAACGGCCTATCAACCCAGGCCGAACTCGACCAGATGACCGAGGCTCAGATCCACCGGTTCATATTCGCACCCGGCTTCTCGACGGCAGCGAAGGTAACGAGTGTATCGGGACGCGGCGTCGGTATGGACGTTGTGCGCACCAATATCGAGCTGATCGGCGGCATCGTCGATGTAACTTCAGCTCAGGGTAAGGGCAGCACTTTCATCATCAAGATTCCGCTGACACTGGCTATCGTTTCGGCCCTGATCGTCGAATCGTGCAGCCAGCGTTTCGCCATTCCCCAGCTTAGTGTTGTCGAGCTTGTGCGCACGCATGAGAATGCCGGTCACCGGATTGAGATGATCAACGATACGCCCGTGCTCAGGCTGCGCAACAAGCTGCTGCCGCTGATCAAGATGAGCAAGCTGCTCGATCTGTCGGTCGCAGATGATTCCGATTCCGAACAGCAGGTTGAGGATGATCAAAACCTGTTCGTTGTCGTTATCCAGGTCGGTGCTCAACTGTTCGGTATCGTTGTCGACAGCGTCTTCGATACCGAAGAGATTGTCGTTAAACCGATGTCGAACATGCTGCGCGACATTGCACTGTTTTCGGGAAATACCATTCTTGGCGACGGCAGCGTCATTATGATTATCGATCCCAACGGTATCGCCCAGTCCGTTGCCTCGACCACCGGTCAGGACACGGTTGAAGACGCGACAGCTGAAGTGGCAGGTATGACCGCCGACGAAAAGACGGCGATGCTTCTCTTCCGTGCAGGCACCGATGAACCCAAGGCGGTGCCATTGTCCCTGGTCACACGACTGGAAGAAATCGACATTTCCACAATTGAGCATTCCAACGGGCAGGATCTGGTTCAGTACCGCGGTACGCTCATGCCCCTGATGAAATTGAACGATGCTGTCGAGCGCAAGGAAGAAGGCGCGCAGCCGATTCTCGTGTTCTCCGATCACCAGCGGTCAATGGGCCTTATGGTCGATGACATCGTGGATATTGTCGAGGACAAGCTGAATATTGAGCTTTCGACTGACACCACCGGCATGATCGGGTCGGCTGTGATCAAGGGCAAGGCTACAGAAATTATCGACATTGGACATTATATCGAAAAAGCTTTCGGGAGCTGGGCTGAACAGAGCGAGCCGGGTCAAGGTACAGATCGTAAGCAGTTGCTGCTGGTCGACGACAGCCGCTTTTTCCTTGATATGCTGGCGCCGCTGCTCTCGTCAGTCGGTTACAAGGTAACACTGGCCACGTCTGCGCAGCAGGCACTCGCCATGAGAGACGGAGGTGCGGCGTTCGACGTAATCATCTCCGATATCGAAATGCCGGAAATGGACGGCATCGCTTTTGCCGAGGCCGTACGCGGCTGTCCAAAATGGCAATCGACACCAATCATCGCCCTGTCGTCACACAGCTCGCCGCAGGTTATCGAGCGCTCGCGCGAGGCCGGATTCGCTGATTTTGTGGGCAAGTTCGACCGGCAGGGCCTTATTGATAGCCTCAAGGAATATCAAGGTGAACAACCTAACGGTCAAATGGGAGCGGCCGCATGACTGACGCCACTGAACTGGATGTCGCGGAACAGGCGACAGATGAATACATCACCGTAATGATCGCTGATCAGCTTTTCGGACTACAGATTTTACATGTTCAGGATGTCTTCATGCCAGAAGCGGTCACGGAAGTCCCGCTGGCATCGAACGATGTCGCCGGCGTTCTCAACCTGCGCGGACGCATCGTTACGGCAATCGATATGCGCAAGCGTCTCGGACTACCGCCACTGGCTGAAGGAAATACGCAGATGGCCGTCGGCATAGAGCACAAGGGCGAATCCTATGGTCTGGTCATAGACAAGGTTGGAGAGGTGCTCAAGCTTTCGGAAAAGACGTTTGAACCGAACCCTGCGAACCTTGACCCGCGTTGGACATCCATCTCCGCCGGTGTGCACCGGCTGGACGGGACACTGATGGTGGTGTTCGACGTAACCAAGGTTTTGAATCTGACTGACGAGAGTCAAGCCGCCGCTTGATCGGAATTGAGCCGGCAGCGGAAAATTACAGGAGCGAGATATGAAACATTGCCTGGTCGTCGACGACAGCAGCGTGATCAGGAAAGTAGCGCGTTGCATTCTTGAGGACATGAGTTTCGAGACGTCGGAAGCCGAAAACGGTCAGGACGCTTTGGACAAATGCCGCACGACCATGCCGGATGCGGTGCTGCTTGACTGGAACATGCCGGTCATGGACGGCATCGAGTTTCTGGTCGCATTGCGCAAGGAAACTGGCGGTGAGCAGCCAAAAGTTATTTTTTGCACGACAGAAAATGACGCCGACCACATTACGCGGGCAATAAGCGCCGGCGCCAACGAATACATCATGAAACCGTTCGACCGGGATATAATTACCGCGAAGTTCCAGGAGGTCGGACTCATCTAATTTTTGGCCGGAAAGATAAACATGGAACCCTCACCGGCACATACAGACGCGGCGTCTTCCCGGGACCCCCATACAATCGGTGTAATGGTTGTTGATGATTCTGCGGTCGTTCGCGGATTGGTTTCCCGCTGGGTTGGCGAAGATCCGGACCTGACCGTGGTTGGGAAGTTCGC
>JBPCWB010000120.1:0-4156 GCA_051009955.1 Hyphomicrobiaceae bacterium
CAGGCGGACCACCTCATGATCGTCGGCGATCAGTACCGTACCTTGGAACTCGCCCCTGACGCGCACCCGCATGGCGTTGTGTCCTTCGTGGCAATGGACCAGTGACTATGGCTCCCAAATACTTAAAAGCCAATCGGCAGGGATAACTGCTGTTTCCTGCCGGACACGGATCGACTGGACTGAATAGATTTCTCTTTCGGTGAAACTGACCATATGCTATAGTCTATTTGACTAGGATAAAGCATAGCCGATTAGCTAGTGTAAGGCTGAGTATTGGCCCCCCGCGCCATGTCTCAGCTAAAGGGTCAGCCTCGCAGCTCCCTCGCGATTTTCTGTTTCCCGAGGACCGCGAGGCTGACTCCGATATCGCCGCTCAACCCTCACAGCCCTGGACATCTCGAAGCGCCGATGCCCGCACGGGGATTTGCGGCGTTGGGGTGACAAGGCCGACCCGATGTCGAGCGGCTTGAAATGTCGATCCCTGCATAACCTGGGCAACATACAATAGTGCCTGTCAGCGCGACCCGTAGGTGCGCGGAACATGTTGTTGAGCGCTGACTGTTGCATTGGTTGTGAGCTTGCTCGCTCAACGCCAGTCAAGGCAGGGCTGCCCGCGTAGTTCTACTCACCGCAAATTCGACGTGTGTCAGTCTTAGGCTAACGAGGGCCGTTTTGGGTCAACAACGGCTAACCCACCGCTGAGCATTGCACGATCGGTCTACCCCCAGAAGCGGTCATCACATACTCGCTTAGGGCTTTTCTGAGTCAGGTCACAAACCGAAAGACTTGGTCCTAACAATCCATGACCGACTCGCCGTCAGGACCGGACACTCGATAACGCTGTTTCGTTGTCACAGACAGCCGAATCGGATGAACAGTCTGTCTACCAACGCCGCAGGCCTGCAAGCAGATCCGTTAGCGCCAGCAGCAGACTGAAATACATCATGCGACTCGCGCGACACGCGCGACACGCGATCGACACGATCGACGATTGGCAGCTTTGGCGGTATGCTGGCTAGGGCAAGACAGGCTCAGTGCGCGGACGCCCATGTTTGCTCATTGATGCTGCATCGCAGATCGCAATGCCCTTAACCCTGCCATAGGTCATGTGACTGCCAGCAAAGCTTCAAGTGAATGGCATTAGGATGCCTGCGGTATGTTGTTTCGATTGTCGATGATCGTCATTCTAGTGCTTGTCGTGCCAACCAGCACGCTGGCGCAAAAGCGCCTTGCATTGCTCATTGGCAATCAAGACTACCAGTCCCAGGTCGGGCGCCTCAAGAACCCCATCAACGATGTCAGTCTGCTGGCGGCCGCTTTGCGTCAAATAGGTTTTTCGCGGAATGACATCCGGGTCGTCCGGAATGGCACGCGTCGCGACATCCTCAGTGCAGTGGACCGCTACGCCGAAGCGCTACAGCAGGCCGGAGCCGGTGCGATCGGTTTCTTCTACTATTCCGGCCACGGCGCTGCCAGCAAACGCGACCGGCGCAACTATCTCATTCCGGTCGAAGTCAAACGCCTCGACCGCAATGTCTGGTATGACGCCATTCCCCTGAACCAAATCGTCTCGACTCTGTCGGATCGCGCCACCAACGCCGCCCACTTCGTCATCTTTGATGCCTGTCGAAACCTGCTCAACATGCCGACCAGGGGCGGCAAGGGTTTCGTCCCGGTGTCCGCGAAGAAGGGCATGATGATTGCTTTCTCGACCGATCCCGGCGAGACGGCGACGGACGAAGGCCAGGGGAGCGGCCCCTATGCTGCGGCACTGGCGGCTGAGCTGACAAGGCCTGGCCTCGACCATCTCGACGTTTTCCAGAATGTAAAGGAGACCGTCTACAGGAAGACCAAAGCACAAGTACCTTGGGAACGAAACGGGCTTCTCGAGAGGGTTTATCTTGCCGGTCGCGCTCGGGCGGCGGGACAGGTTTCGAAGCCGGAGCCGCGGTTGGGCGAAGCCGCACGTGCGTGGGCCGCGACCAAGGACACCACAAGCATCGCGGTGCTCGAAACCTTTGCGAGCCGGTATCGCGGCACGGTCTACGGAGACCTTGCACGATCGCGCATTGACGAATTGCAGCGCACGCGTGATGGCAAGACCGCCGCCCTATCAGATAGCCCGAAGCCACGCGTGCCACCGCCGCCGATCAATGTCGCAGCCGTGTGCGCCGAACGCGCCGGCGTGCGCACCTGCGCCAGTTCGATGCTGCCGACCAAGGGCGTCAACAAATCACACTACGGCCCGCGCAATCTGTCCGATGGTAATTCGGCCACGGCGTGGGTGGAGGGTGGCGCCGGCGACGGTCTTGGCGAATGGATCGTGTTGAGCTGGCCGTCGCAGCGCGCGCTCAGGGCGTTCAGAATTGCCAACGGCTACGGTAAGTCTGCTCGGTTGTTCAATCGCAATTCCCGCCCGCACCGCCTCAGCCTCCAGTTCTCAGGCGGTGAGACGGCGACGCTTCAGCTCGCCGACACCTCCAAAGAGCGAACCTACGCGCTGCCGCGCTCGATCAAGGCAAGCTGGGTGCGCATCGAGATCAAAGAGGTCCGCCGTGGCACCAAGTATCGCGATACCGCCATCAGTGAATTGCGACCGGTCTTCGAGTAGGGGGCGCCATGCCGTTACGAACGCCAGCGCCAATTGTGCTCGCCTTCCTTTTCGCCGTATCGCCCTCGCCCGCACTGGCGAAATCGCAGCTGCCTTCGGGCTTCGTGCGGCTGGCCGACATCGCACCGACGATCCGGAAGGATATGCGATATGCGGGCCGCAATAACTTCACTGGCCGCCCGGTGCCGGGCTATGCCGCCGCTGCTTGCATACTTGCCCGCCCGGTCGCACATGCCCTGAAACGCGTGCAGGCGCGGCTGGCCAAGCGCAACCTCTCGCTCATGGTGTTCGACTGCTACCGACCGCAAAAGGCCGTCGACAGCTTCATCGCGTGGGCGAAATCGCGCGGGGGGCCCGATACGAAATTCTATTATCCCCACATTGCCCGATCGAAAATTGTACCCTTTGGCTACGTTGCGAAGGTGTCCTCACATTCGCGCGGGATAGCCGTTGATCTGACGATTGTAAGGCGCGAGCCGGCGAATCCGACGAGCGACACGAATAGCGCGCGCCAACCGCGCAAGCCCGGCGCTTCGTGCATCGACGCGCCGCCTGCCGTTCGCAATACGGGCTTTGCCATGCTCGACATGGGCACGTCGTTCGATTGCTTCGACAAAAAAAGCCACACGCGTCACGCGGGTGTCAGCACGATTGCAAGGGCTAATCGCAGACGACTGCTCAAGGCTATGACGGCGGAAGGTTTCCGGAACTATTCGCGCGAATGGTGGCACTTCAGTTTTCCGGCTAAGGGCTTTGGAAGAACTCACAATTTTGTCGTCGACTGACGCACTCGGTTGCTTCGCCCTACCTCATTCTGCACTTCGACCAAGAGGCAGTGTTCTGCTTGCTGCACCGCGCAATGGTGGGAATGGGTCAATGGCGACTGCAGTTCACTGACAAGCCCGCATCCGGCTAGCCTTTAAAGGCGGACATGTCATGACACAGAGCCGATGTCGCCAAAGGGCGGACGCTCAATTAGTCTAATCTACCATTTCGATGCCACGCGACCGCGTCTTCCAATCGGTCATCGCCCCAGAAGACCTCACCACCAACATTGAACGTCGGTGAACCAAAGATGTTGAGATCACGTGCTTCATCAGTGGCTGCCTCGTAGGCAGATCTGACGACCTCGGAGTTCGCAGAAGCAATCACCCTGACCGGATCTTGCTCTGCCTCGCGGATCGATTCAGCAAGGTTTGGTTCGCTCCCTGCCTCCAGACCGTCGACAAACCAGCGACGATACGCTGCTTGCACGTACTCGGCGCACCAGCCTTCCTGCAAACCAAGAACAGCAACGCGGTTGGCGAGATCAAATTCTTCGAGTGGATATGGTGCGGGAACCTTCACTGGCAGTCCGTATTTGCCGGCTCGCCGTTCAATATCGCGCCACATGTAGTTGGATTTGATTGGTTTGCCACGAAACGGAACATTGTTTTGTTCGACCATGATGGCGCGAACACTGAACGGTCGCCATTCGAACGAAAGTCCTGTCTCCGCCTCAACACGGGGCAACCGCGCAACAGTGAGATACGTATACGTGCTGCC
>JBPCWB010000121.1:0-7460 GCA_051009955.1 Hyphomicrobiaceae bacterium
CGGTCAGTCTTGGTCGCGACACCGTCGTTGGCGAAAAGACGGTGCTGGACATCGACACGTCGCTTGGCGACGCCGCCCAGATTGGACATTCGTCTTCATTGTACGCTGGTCAGTCAATTCCCGATGGTGAACGCCGATGCGGGTCGCCCGCAACGCAGATCACGACCGTAGACTATCGCGCTGCGCCGACGACCGGACCCAGCAACTTGAAAAAGGCTGTCTACTGCCTTGCGACATCGCTGCCGGGATTCTTCACTGTTTCCATCGTGTTCAGCATTATGCCCGAAGTCGTGGAATTTCTGGGCGGACGTCAGCACTTTGCCGATCCAGCGACTCCAGCGCTTTTCCATTGGTCATTCTACATCGACGCTTTGGCAATCTCGGTCATTCTGTTTTTCGGGTTTATGCTTCTGAGCCTGCTGATCGTCGGCACTGTGCCGCGATTACTCAATCGCGCGCTAAGCCCGAACAAGGCCTATCCGCTCTATGGCTTGCGCTATTGGCTGCACGGAGCGATCCGAGGCATGACGAACCTTAAGTTCTTCACGTATCTGTTCGGTGATAGTTCCTACATCGTCCATTACCTGCAGTGGATCGGTTACGATCTCTCCCGCGTCGTGCAGACCGGTTCGAACTTCGGTATGGACGTCAAGCACGACAACCCATTTCTCGTATCCATCGGCAGCGGTACGGTTGTCGCGGACGGCCTGTCCGTCATCAATGCCGACTATTCGAGCACGTCTTTCAGTTTGTCGCAGGCATCGATCGGCGCGGACAACTTTGTCGGCAATTTCGTCGCCTATCCCGCGCAAGGCAAAACAGGTGACAATTGCCTGCTCGCCACCAAGGTGATGGTTCCGCTCGAAGGTGAGGTTCGCGATGAGACAGGGCTCCTCGGTTCCCCCAGCTTCGAAATTCCGCGCACCGTACAGCGTGACCGGGAAATCGATTCAGATCGGACTAACGATCTGACGCAAGCGTTGAGAGCCAAGGACAGGCACAATCTTGCTACGATGGGCCTTTTCCTCCTGGCCCACTGGTTCCTGCCACTCGTCTTGCTCTGCGTCGCCTTCACGGCAATCGCGGATCTCTATCGATTTATCGGTTTTCAGGTGTTGGTGCTGGCGGGCACCTTCGGTGTCGTTTTCAGCATGGGCTATTACATCTTACTTGAGCGCCTCAGCACCTTGTTCCGGCCGCTGCAGCCACTGCAGTGCTCGATATACGATCCGCGTTTCTGGTCACACGAACGCTACTGGAAGCTGATGGTGACCAGCGACCAACTCGCCATGCTCAACGGCACACCCTTCAAGGGCCTCGCCTGGCGGCTGCTTGGCGTCAAGATTGGCAAACGTGTCTTCGACGACGGCTGCGGAATGACCGAAAAAACCATGGTCTCCATCGGCGATGACTGCACGCTCAACGTGGGATGCATCATCCAACCACATTCTCAAGAAGACGGCGGTTTCAAATCTGACCGGATCGCGATCGGCGCGGGCTGCACGCTGGGTATTGGATCATGGGTGCACTACGGCGCCAAAATGAGCGACGGGGCGCAGCTGGAGCCGGACGCATTCCTGATGAAAGGCGAGGAAGTGTCTGAGGGTGCCATCTGGGGCGAGAACCCCGCCAGAGAGATTTCTGGCGGTCCGGTCTCGGATGACAATGCCAGCCGCAATATGACGCCGGCCATCGCCGCGGAATGATTGTGACGCGCGCCACTTCTGCGCCATCCCAACTGGGAACCACGTCGATGACGAACCAAACCGAACACTGCCTTGTCGGCTGGTCATCGAGCCTGGCTCCTGGCGGGAATTGCTGAGCGCCACTATCTGATCGAGGGCTCGCAGGCCTTACAGGACGATACCGATCTTCTCTTCACCGTTGTGCCGACGACGGCTTCTGCTTGATCTCCGACTGCAGATCGTCTTGTGGCAGTCCAACCTGTCCGACTGGCATTGCCGGGTTGCGCCGCTTGAGCGCCGACTACGCTGTTTCTTGATTGAGTTCTGACTGTATACTGTTGGCCATGGCGCGTGATACCTCGACCACGAATCCACCACCCGACCTATGGTCTGGACAAGTCCTGCACTTCGTCTGTCTGGCTATTTTGCTGTCGGCGCTTTGGTTGGCATGGACGACTCTAGGACGACCGTTTCCCATTGCTTTTTGGACCGCCGTTGCATTTCCGGTCTTGCACCAGATTTTCGTGTGGCTCACATGGCGGTTGGAATTACGCTCTTCGGCAATTAGGAAGACGATCGGCTTTGAAGGATACCTCGCAGCGTTCTTTACGCTGTTTGGTGGCCGATTTATTAGTCTTGCGGTGGTGGCGTGGTTGGACCGGGGCAGCCTCAACCTCGACCCTGTCTTTCAGGTTTTGATCACGGTCGTACTGGCTTTCCCGGGCTTTTATGCCATGTACAGCGTGCAGCGATATTTCGGAATGGCGCGAGCGGCAGGAGCCGACCATTTCGAGAAGCGATACCGCAATATGCCGCTCGTGAACGAAGGTATCTTTCGCTTCACGAGTAACGGCATGTACCTCTATGCCTTCTTTTTGTTCTGGGCCATTGCTGTCGGCTGTAACTCGGTAGCTGCTCTGGTCATCGCAGCGTTTAGCCACGCCTACATTTGGGTCCATTTCTTTGCCACCGAGAAGCCAGATATGGATTTCCTCTACGCCTCCAAGACAACCGGCTCAGCGTCAGCTTGATCTGAAATGCCAACAATCGAAAATTCATCCGAAGGGCAGCTTTAGGCCAGCAGGTATCATGGAAATCTGCAGCAGCCCACAAAGAGGTCGGGTACATTCAACTGTGCGCAAAGCCGTATGGGTTAAAACAGGCTGTCTAGTCAAATCCGCGATACGTTACGACATCCGTGATGGTCTCTCGCTCGCTCACAAGCGTGTTTTCGATCTTGCTCAGATCTGCAAAGCCGAGACTCATTCCAGAAACCAAAACCTGATCGTCCGGGACACCGAGATGTTTCAGAACCGGCTCCTGAAAGGGGATCCACGCCGCCTGTGGGCACGTGTCCAGGCCGAAGCCCTTTGCCGCGAGCATAATTGTCTGGATGTACATGCCGGTGTCGGCCCAATTTCCACGGGCCAGATATTTCTCGATCGTAATGAACAGGCCAACCGGTGCATCAAAGAACCTGAAGTTCCGCATCTGCTGTCGCGCGCTGCCTTCTCGGTCACCTTTCACGATTCCAAGCAGCCCATAAAGCTGCCAACCGATACCGCGCCGCCGCGCGTTGTGGTGATCCTTCCACTTTTCCGGATAATAGTCGTAGTCGGGATAGTCCCTGCCACCACCAGATTTTACCATCTCAAGCACATCGTCAGTGATTGCCTGCTTGACCGCACCGGTGCAGACGTAGACGTGCCAGGGCTGGGTGTTTGTCCCGCTCGGCGCTCGTTGTGAAATTTCGAGGATCTTGTCGATGGTTTCTTTGGGCACGGGATCAGGCTTGAAGGCGCGGATCGATTTGCGAGAATTGATAGCGTCTAGAACGTTCATATGTCTGCCACTCTCCAAAAGGGATGAATTGATTAACTGGTGTGGTGAAACCGGCTCCGGTGTCAGGCACAGAGCGCTCAGCAAGATGCGCAATGCGGCTCCCTCGGTCGCCGCCGTGTTCCGTCGGGTTAGCTAAGCATCAGACAGCTCGTCGGCCGGTCGCATTGGAGCACGGCTTGCATCATTGTTTTCCTGCATCAGTTTTCGAAGGAGTTGAGTCAGGGTGTCATATTCCTCATCGGTCAACGGACTCACGAACCGGTTCTGCGCCCTGATCATCGCCGGCTGGACGGCTTGCACGAATTTGCGGCCTGCTGCCGTAATACGCGCAAGCTTGGCGCGTTTGTCGTCGACGCTCACGGGACGGTCCAGCAGACCTCGACGCTCCAGCCTGCGGATCACATCAGCAACGGTGTTTCGATCAGCGCCAATTTGGTTGGCGATCGTCACCTGATCGAGCGGCTCCCCGTCAACAAGCACCGTCAGCACAGCAAATTGTACCGGCGTGAGATTGAAATCGCGACACTCCTCGAGAAACAAGGCGACATGAATCTGATGCAGGCGTCGGATAAGGTAGCCCGGCCGGTCCCAGAGATTAATGAGATCAACAGGCTTCAGGGTCTTTTTCTTCATGAGATCTGTATCTGGCGTTTTGGGTAAGGCGGGGCAGTTAGATCAGACACTCGCTCGTAGGAGTGCCCCGAGCAGTTCGTCAGCAAGTTATCACCATTCGTCTGCACGGATTGCTCAGTGCAATAGACAATTCCAATTCTGTCGTCCAGCCGTGCTGGTGGCACGATCTCGCCTTTCGTTCAAACTGTCGGTCTCGTTGACTCAGGCCTATTTCGTAGTACACTACGTATTGAAGAGGTTTGTGTCCAATTCGAGTCATGATGCGGTATCTCAAGTCATCACTGTCGCATCATCGACCGAGCCAAACTTCATTGACGCTGGAATTGTCGAGAAGCTGGACCAAGTGTCCTTCCGGGAGACGTGCGCATGGGCTGGACAGTCGGGGTGGATGTCGGAGGCACATTCACAGATTTCTTTGCTGCCGACAATCAAACCGGCGCGTCACACGTCGGAAAGACACCGTCAACGCCGGCTAACCCAGCGGACGCAATATTGAGCGGCCTCGCGGCGCTTTGTGAGCAATACAACATTCCGGTTCTGGCAGTCGAGCGCCTATCTCATGGTACGACGGTTGGCACCAATGCGCTGATCCAGCGTTCCGGAAGCCGCGTTGCGCTGATCACGACCCGAGGGTTCAAAGACCTTCTCGAGATCGGGCGTCAGACCAGGCCACACATGTATGACCTGCAAAAGGACTTCCCGGCTCCTCTGGTCGACCGTGTGGATCGCATTGAACTCGACGAGCGTGTCGATGCTGCCGGCAAAGTTGTGCGGGCGCCAACGAACGAAGCGATTATCGAAGCTGTCGATCAGGTCATTGCATCAGGAGCTGCGGCTTGTGCCGTCGGTTTTCTGTTTGCATTTCGCAACCCGGCACATGAGCAACGCGTTGCGGCCGTTCTGCGCGACCGCGCGCCGAATATTGCGATATCACTGTCGTCTGAGGTGCAACCCGAGTTCCGGGAATACGAGCGACTGTCGACAACGGTTTTGAACGCATATCTGCAGCCGGTACTCGCCCAGTACATCGAGACACTTGAACAAGGGGTCGCGCAGCAGGCACCGAAGGCGACATTGGGCATCAACCAGTCGAGCGGCGGATTGATGTCGCCGGGGCGGGCACGGCAATTGCCGGTGCGCACAGCACTATCGGGACCTGCCGCCGGGGCTGTTGGTGCGGCGCACATCGCACGTCAAACTGGCAGGCAGAACGTTATCACTCTCGACATGGGCGGAACGAGCGCCGACGTCGCCCTCATTCGGGACTATAAGGTTGATCTGGCGTTCGATCGCGATGTTGCGGGCTTCCCGATTCGGCTCCCGTGTGTGGATATCGAGACGGTTGGTGCAGGTGGCGGTTCAATTGCCTGGTTTGATCGCGACGGCTTGATGAAAGTCGGACCTATCAGCGCCGGCGCCGATCCTGGCCCGGCGTGCTATGGTCGCGGTGGCGAGCGTCCCACGGTAACGGATGCCAATTTGCTGCTTGGTCGCCTGTCGGCACGCGGTCTGCTCGACGGCGACATGGCACTCGACCCGGACCGTGCCAGGGCGGCCTTTCATCCCCTAGCCGATCGCCTCGGCTTCACAATCGAGCGCACCGCGCATGGTACGCTCGGGATTGTCGTCGCAAATATGGTCCGCACAATTCGCACGATCTCCGTGGAGCGTGGCCACGACCCCAGGGATTTCGTGCTGATGCCGTTCGGCGGCGCCGGGCCGCTGCACGCCCGCGAGGTCGCCGTTAGTCTTGGTATGCGCGAAATGATTGTTCCGGCGGCGCCAGGTATTGTCTGTGCGCAAGGCCTATTGGTGTCGGACCTGAAAGAGGATTTCGTTTCCAGCCAGCGTTTTGGGCTGGACGATGCGGGCATCGCGTTGTTGGCGAGAACAGTGTCAGGTTTGATCGAGAGAGCTGATGATTGGTTCCACAAGGAGGACGCACCGCAGAGCGGCCGCAATTTGGAACTCGTTGTGGATGCGCGCTACGTTGGCCAAAATTTCGAGCTGGCTGTGCCAGTCGCCAGCGGCGCCGAATTGCGTTCGACGGACCTGCCGAATGTCGAAGAGCTTCACACTGCCTTCTGCACAGCGCATGAAACCGCTTATGGCTATGCAAGCCCCGAAGATGCTGTCGAGATTGTGAACATTCGTCTGTCAGCCAGTGCCCGCCTCTACAAGGAGAGTGTGCGGACAGAGTCGACGGATGCTGGCACTGCACCCGCGCCGCGCAGTCATCGCGCCGTCCATTTTGAAGCTGATACCGCGACTGAGACGGACGTTTATGCCCGTTCAGATCTGTTGCCCGGACAGACGATCACCGGACCGGCCATTGTCGAACAGCTCGATACAACGACACCGATCCACCCGGGTGACACCGCGGAAGTGACAGCGGATGGCCACCTTGTCATCAAGATTGCAACGGGTTCGGAGAAGAACCATGGATCATGAGATGAAGGACCTCGACCCAATCAGTCTTGAGATCATTTCAAACGGCTTGAGATCAATCGCGGACGAATGTTTCGTCGCCCTGATGCGCTCGTCGTATTCGACGAACATCAAAGAGCGCAGGGATCACTCCATCGCCATCGTCGATCGACAAGGGCGGTTGGTCGTGCAGGCTGCAGATACGCTTCCGATCCACATCGCGTCGATGGCTGGACTGATGACATGCGTCTTGGACAAGTTTGGCAACGACATCGAAGACGGTGATATCTTCATTGCAAATGACCCCCATACGGCGGGCGGGACCCATCTGCCCGATATCAACTATGCCATGCCGATCTTTGTTGACGGCGAAGTCGAGGCATTTGTATGCAACATAGCCCACCATGCTGATGTCGGCGGAATGGTTCCCGGTTCGATGGCCGGGGGCATGTCCGAGATTTATCAGGAAGGCATTCGCATTCCTGTGGTCAAGCTGTTCCGTCGTGGCGTCCTCCAGTCCGACATCTTCGAATTGCTGTTGCTGAACGTTCGCGTGCCGGAAGAGCGTCGCGGCGATCACAATGCACAGATCGCTTCGTGCAGGCTGGGCGCACGACGTTTTCACGAAGTGGTTGAAACGCATGGGCTGGCCAACGTATTGGTGGCTTTCGATGAAATCATCACCAGAACCGCGCAACGGATGCGATTGGCGATTTCCGAGATCCCGGACGGCATCTACCACTTCGAAGATTTCATGGACGGGGATGGAATCAATGCGCTGGACATTCCGATCAAACTCAAGCTCACCGTTCACGGCAACAAGATCCACTTGGATTTCGCCGGTACAAGCCCGCAGGTTTCCGGCAACATCAA
>JBPCWB010000122.1:0-24931 GCA_051009955.1 Hyphomicrobiaceae bacterium
TGCCTGCGTCCTGTACCTCGAACCAGCCGCGTCCGTGAGCGGCCTCGGCCTCCACATTCGGCGTACGTCCTGGCCCTCGTGGTGGATCGATGCGAACGCAATATGGCGTATGGGGACCCTCATGCGCACCTGATTTGGTCAGAGCCTTGAGTACCTGACTGCGCTCGGCCTTCAATGCATTGACCCTAAGGTCCACCGGTGCCCGCGTACTGAGCGCAGCCCCCTCTGCCGCCGCTTCACTCGCAAATGTGCGCGACATCGACGCGTCCAGCCACTCCGGATAGTCGCCACGCACATTGGCAGGTGCGTCACTTGGGACCGGTCTTGCAAGGTTTGCCCGTTCGTCGTCGGTCAATGGTGAGAGGCAATACCTGGAGCCGTCGGCCAGATCTCCCACATCGTCCGGCGCCATTGCAAATGCCCTGGGCGCGGCCGCTACGATCAATGCCCGAGGACGATCGTCATCCATCTGCGCAGCCAGCGACAAACGCCGGCGCAAGGCATCATAGACGAGGTTGCCGATGGCCGCACGATCTCCGGAGCCGGCAAATCGATTGGACTTTCCCCAATCACTCAGAGCCTGAGCGGCCGGCCGGTGACGGTTCACAATCTGATCGAGAATGTCGACGGCCGACGCGAGACGAGCTCCTGGTTTCACGGTTAGGAATTGCCCTGGTAATTGGGGCTTTCGCGCGTGATCGCAATGCTGTGGGGATGGCTTTCGCGCACTGCGGCAGGTGAAATCCGTACGAACTGCGCCCGTTCCTGGAGTTGCGCGATCGATTCAGCGCCGACGTAACCCATGCCCGCTTTCAGGCCACCAACCAACTGATGCACGACGTTGCCCACCGGGCCCTTGTAGGGGACCTGGCCCTCGATGCCTTCCGGCACCAGCTTCAAAGCGTCCTTGACTTCCTGTTGGAAGTACCGGTCAGCCGAACCACGGGCCATCGCGCCAACCGAACCCATCCCACGGTAGGACTTGTAGGTCCGGCCCTGATAAAGATAGGTATCGCCCGGCGCCTCGTCAGTCCCGGCCAACAGCGAGCCCACCATCACACAACTCGCACCCGCCGCGATGGCCTTGGCAATGTCGCCGGAATATTTGATGCCACCGTCCGCAATGATGGGCGTGCTAGACGATGCCGCGGCTTCGGCGCAGTTCATCACAGCCGTCAATTGCGGCATGCCGACACCCGCGATGACCCGCGTGGTGCAAATCGATCCAGGTCCGATCCCGACCTTGATGGCATCCGCCCCTGCATCGATCAGGGCGAGAGTCGCGTCTGCAGTGGCAACATTGCCCGCAATCACCTGGACGCTGTTGGACAACTTTTTGATGCGCGTGACCGCCTCCAGAACATACTTGGAGTGTCCGTGGGCGGTGTCGACGACGATCAGATCACAATCCGCATCAATCAGACGCTCCGCGCGTTCATGACCATGGTCGCCGACGGTCGTCGCAGCAGCAACGCGAAGGCGGCCTTGCTGGTCTTTACAAGCCTGGGGATGGGTCTGGGCCTTTTCAATATCCTTGACGGTGATCAACCCAACACAGCGGTGTGCATCATCAACAACCAGGAGTTTTTCGATCCGGTGCCGATGCAGCAGCCGCTTGGCTTCGTCCCGTGACACCGAAGTGTTCACGGTGATCAGATCCTTCGTCATCAATTCCGAGATTGGCTGATTGGGATTGCTTGCGAAGCGGACATCGCGGTTGGTCACAATGCCAACCAGCTTGCCTAAGCCGTTGTCCTTCGATTCGACGACGGGAATTCCGGAGATCTTGTGCTCTGCCATCAGAGAAAGGGCGTCAGCCAGTGTGGCATTCGGGGCTATCGTGACCGGGTTGATAACCATGCCGCTTTCGAACTTTTTGACGCGTTCGACTTCCTTCGCCTGCAATTCCGGCGACAAATTACGGTGGACGACGCCAATACCGCCGGCCTGCGCCATCGCAATTGCAAGACCGCCCTCGGTGACAGTGTCCATTGCCGAAGACAGGATTGGGATATTGAGTGAGACGGTCTTGGTGACGTTCGTCGCAACGCCAACCTCGGTTGGCATAACTTCCGATGCCTGTGGAACCAGAAGAACATCATCAAACGTCAGCCCAACGTCCGATGAAATACCACGCGGGCTTGCAGCCATCGAATTTCTCCACAACTGCTGAAAACGATCAGCGATTCTGAACGATTTCGCAGTGCGGATAGCACGTTGGCGTGATTTGTGAAAGGGGACATCGTGGCGTGTGGGAAACGGTCGATCGACAGAACTCGCACTTCAGAGGCTCAATGCGATCGGTCAGACGCCAGATCAGGGTGTCGCAAGTCACGCTGACAGATCTTCAGCCTCTCGCTTGCAGCGCCGATCGTCAGGATTTCCGAAACCCCGTTGCCAAGACATAGAGCTCGGAACTGTCGGAGCGGCTCGCCGGCGGTTTGACATGGCGCACAGTCGCATAATCCCGCTTCAAAGTGTCGAGTAGCGTCTTTTCAGTGCCGCCCTGAAAGACCTTGCAAAGAAATGCGCCGCCCTGCGTCAGGACTTCCGAGGCAAACTCTGCTGCGGCTTCCGCCAGCGCCATGATGCGAAGGTGATCAGTACTGAGGTGGCCGGTTGTCGGCGCGGCCATATCGGAAAGGACGACGTCGGCGTGACCATCCCGCATCAGGGCCTTTAAACGATCCGGGGCAGCGTCGTCCATGAAGTCAAGATGGATCACCTCCGCGCCTGCTACGGCTTCCATCTCGGAAATGTCAATCGCGATGACCTGTCCACGTCCGTCGATGGCTTTGACCCGGTCGACGGCGACCTGCGTCCAGCCGCCGGGCGCCGCACCGAGATCAATGACGCACTGGCCGGGACGCAGGAGGTGATGACGATCATCGATTTCGACCAGCTTGAAGGCCGCCCGCGAGCGGTAGCCGGCCTGCTTGGCCTGGCTCACGTAGGGGTCATTGAGCTGACGCTGCAACCACTTCTGCGAAGACGTCGTGCGCCCACGCGCAGTCTTGACGCGCACGCTGAGTTCGCGAGCGCCACCACGGCTTCCAGCGCGTCCTGATCGTCGAGCCATCGTCAGCTTACCATCTCTCTTTGACGGGCCTCATCGACGTCCCGAGCGTCGACGGCCGCCGCGCTGCTGCGCATCTTCGGCCATCAACAACGTCAGTATACCTTCGCGAAGGCCACGATCAGCCACGCGCAGTCGTTCGGTCGGCCAGAGCCGCATCAGCGCCTCAAGAATTGCGCAACCGGCAAGGACGAGATCTGCGCGATCTTTGCCGATGCAGGGTTGTGCAACACGTTCCTCGTAGGATTGATTGAGCAGGTCAAGAGTCACGCGTCGCACTTCCTGCGCTGCCAACCAACACCCGTCGACACGATTGCGGTCATAGCGTGCCAGTTTCAATTGTATTCCGGCAACCGTCGTGACCGTGCCGGACGTTCCAAGGAAGTGGACCCGGCCGGCGGATATGCGCTCACGGAACCTGTAGTGGTCTTCAAACGGATGCAGCAACTCCTGCACGGCCGAGACCATCGCCTCGAAACTTTCATGGTCGACATGGCGGCCGCCGAATTGCTCAGCCAGCGTGACGACCCCCGCCGGCAGCGACGTCCATGCGGCAATGCAGTCCGTTGCCTCAAGACGGTCACTCAACGAGCGCCGCCAATTGTTGCGCCGGCGGGACAGATCAAGCCAGACCAGCTCAGATGATCCACCGCCAATGTCGAAAACCAGGGCGTGATCGGACGATTCATCAATCAGCGGGGCGCAACCCGACACGGCCAACTGTGCTTCGCGTTCACGTGACAGTATTTCAAGCTTCATCCCGAGATCTGTGCGCACGCGGTCCACGAATCCCTTTCCGTTCGTGGCGATACGGCACGCTTCCGTTGCAACCAACCGAGAGCGCGCAACGTTGTGGCGCGCCATTTTCGAGGCACAGACCTTAAGGGCATCGATCGTGCGTAGCATCGCATCATCGGAGAGCTCGCCGGTTGCCGCAACACCCTCTCCGAGCCGAATAATCCGAGAGAACGCGTCGATGACGTGAAACCCGCGCCGCGTTGGCCGCGCTACAAGCAGGCGGCAGTTGTTCGTTCCCAGATCGAGGGCGGCATAAGCGGTTTGCGGAGAATCGAAGCCACGCTGACGATCAGCTGCCTTGCCGGCACTTCGCTGCGCGTCGCGTCCGCCATCGTCCGATACGGCGTGCTCGGTATTATTAGGCGCAGCACGGCGTTGCGCGGGGGGTTGACTTCCCGTTCGGTCCAAGGCGGTTTCTCCAGCGCCTGGCTCATTACCATCCGAAGTTCGTTTTCTCCGGTATTCTCTCTTCAGGCGTCTCACTGGATTCGTCTTGGTGTCACCTTACCACGTCGCCGGCCAGCGTAAAGCCGCTCGATGGAACATGTTTACGCAACAGTTGCCGAACCGCGCCGGTGGTGTGAAGTTGGTGCACGAAACAGGCGGTGTCGAAACAGAAACTCAGCGGAAAGAAGGAGCACGAACGACATGACGGACGCGGAAAAGCTTGAGTATGAAATCATGCTAAAGTCCCAGGAACTGGCGGCATTGCGCCAGCGAGAGGTCGACATCGAAGTTCCCGATTACCGCTTCGAGACGCGGGTTGGCGAAACCTCGTTGTCAGCATTGTTTGCCGGACGCGACCGGCTGTTGGTCATCCACAACATGGGACAAGGCTGCCGTCACTGCACACTTTGGGCAGATGGCATCAACGGCGTGCTCGAACATATCGAGGATGCCATGGCGGTCGCCTTTGTTTCAAAGGATCCACCCGATGTTCAGCGCGCCATGGCACGCGACCGCGGCTGGCAGTTTACCTTGGCATCGCACGGCGGCGGTGCCTACATGACGGAGCAATGTGCGTTTGGTGAGGAAAGCAACTATCCAGGTGCCGCCATTTACGAACGCCGCGGGAGCAGGATCGTGCGGCGAGCGAAAACCATGTTCGGGCCCGGCGATCTATATTCGCCGGTCTGGCATTTTCTGTCTCTGGCTGGCATCGGCCATGGGGATTGGACGCCGCAGTTCAGCTATTGGCGGCGACCGGAGCGTCTTGACGACGGCGGTGCCGATCTTCGCGAATAGCACCGAATGCGCCGTTCCGCGGCTGTCGAGCCTGTGAGACCGACGTTTCAGTCCGGAACGGGTGCGTCGGAATCCAACAGTTTCTCAGCCTTCAGTTCTGCCCAGTAGTCAGATGGAATGGAAACGCGCGTCCATTGAAGGATCTGTCGAAACTGCGCCGGCGAATTCGGTCCGGGAATGATGCTGGCAACGGTTGGATGGCCGAACGGGAACTGCAGCGCCGCTGCTCCGATCGGCACGTTGTAGCGCTTGCCAACGGTTTCGATTTGGCGGACGCGCTGCATGATCTCATCAGTCGCCGGCTGGTAGCGATAGTAAGCACCTGCGATGGCACCGGTGGCGAGGATACCTGAAGCAAACGGTGCACCAATGACGATGGAAACGCCTCGCTCCGCGCACATCGGCAATTCATCGTGCAGGATTTCCTGATCCGTCAGCGTATGCGGCATGGCGACAAGAAAGAAATCGATGTCGAAGCGCTCGAGGAAGCGCGGAATCATGCCCTTGTGATTGACGCCGGCGCCGATAGCACAGATTTCACCGCGCGCCTTCATATCGGCCAGAGCGCGATAGCCGCCCTGCTCCGAAAGTTGCTGGAGCCCGTCCGCCACGCCCTGTTCGCTCTTTTGGTGCCGTGGATCGAGATCGTGAATCAACAAGGCGTCGATCTCGGTCATTCCCAGTCGCATCATACTCTGTTCATACGAGCGTAAGATGCCATCCCGCGTGTAATCGAAGTCGAGATCGAACTGAAACCCGCCGGCCCACCGCGTCTGGTGGAACGACTTGGGGTCAGCAGGGCGCTTGTAGACGCGTCCGACCTTGGACGACAGCACGAACTGATCACGCGGCTTGTTGCGCAAAATACGCCCCGTGCGATGCTCGCTCTTACCATTGCCGTACCACGGTGACGTATCGAAATAGCCGATTCCTGCGCTGAAGGCCGCTTCCAGCGTCAACTCGGCCTGATGATCCGATGTGATCTCGAATGGATCGCCCAGCGTCCCGCCGCCAAAACCCAACCGTGTGACCGTCATCGTGGTATCAGCGATCTTCTTGTGATCCAGCGGGTCCATGTCCATCCTCAATGCGATTGGCAATGACCGATCATTAGCGCGAATTGGGGCAAGGCCAAAGCACCAGCATCTAAGTCTGGAATGGTTCGATGGTCAGCAATAATCAATGGAACGCAGACTCGATGTATGTCGCCGCACAATTGCCCCGGCAGTTGACCCAGCGGCCGTCTGGCAACTGGATTTGCTTGGCCTGGGCGATCGCCACGTTGCCGGTTTCGGGCGCCGCATTGATGTAGACGATCCTCGTACGCGCCGTCACGGTTTCAGGCATCGTGCCGTCCAATTGGATCTTCGCGACACCGAACTGGACTGTCTTGCGCGGCAGACGTGTATCATCCCAGAGGAGATAGGCGATGGCGCTCGTGGAGCAGGCAAGGGCCACAAGCCATGCGAGGCTTCGAAGTGCACCACGGTCATTGCCGGCGTGATCCGCGATGTGGTTGGCATTGTGCGAGTCGTTTGCTGACATGGCTCGAATTCCTTTGACTGATACAAGAGGGATTGGGACGGTCGTGCACTCACGCGACACCGAGTTCGCGACTGAGCCGATAGATGTCGAAGGTCGCCAGTTCGTCATGCTGACCGTCGGCGTTCGCGACGGCTGTCAGCATCTCGATGAATCGCTGACGTTCGGCATGACTGAAATTGTGTTGCAGCACCGGTAACAACCGGCGCATGATTTCAGCTGCATCAACGCCCTCACCGACCATCATTTGCGCGTTAATCATGAGAGCGTTCGCTTGGTCGGCCGTGATACAAAAGTGATCCTGCATCTGTCCGACAACAGCGGAACGCGATGCCGTCGACATAGGTCCGTTGGCCTGTGCGACGGCGATCATCGCAACGCTCGCCGCCTCACGCGGGTCCGAGATATGAGCGATGGGATCGAAATCCGCGCGGCGCCGACGAGTCGCGCGCCAGATGATGATGAACGCGAGTCCAAGCACGCAAAATATTGTCACAAGACTAATCATCGGGTGGCTCCCTGCGACGATCTTCCTTTGGGTCGCCGCGGGAACAAGAAATGTTCAATGCACCCGACAATTTTCTGCGTCGCCGGCGTTGCCGCCGGTTACAGTCGGCGTTCCTGCCGCCAAATCCGGCTCATTCGCGCGCGATTAGGCACCCAACAGGGGCGGCGCGCCGTTCATGCAGGGAGGCGATTCAGCGCTTGGCCAATCGCATGCGGACTAGGTCTTGTTGGCGAGTTTCGCGCCACCGGGCCCGCCGTGCAGATGAAATTCGCTTTTCCCATAACCGGATTCGATCGGGATGCGCAGGATACGGCCGTTGGCCGTTTTCTCGATCTCGGGCAGTACGGTGGTGATCCGAGCCGCACGCGCCCGGTCGAGGGCTTCGCCAACCGTTCCGCTTTCGCCCACGCGCTCGACGTTCAACCGGGTGGCAAAAATCACGGTCCGCCGGCCGTTGTCGGCATCTTCGGTAACCTGTCGGGGCGTGATCCATACCGAATCGACGGCTTCGCTGCCGTCGTGCTCGAGCGTGTGATCATGCGGCGCGCGTGCCAGAAAGAAGTGCGTGTCGAAGCGTTTGGGCAGCGGCCGCGGCGTGATCCAATGCGCGAACGGCACAAGTTCGTCCAGCGCCAGGCGAAGGTTTTCGGTTTCCGCGAGGTCGGCCATGCCGATCTCATTCTTCTCCAGAGCCTGGCGATATTTGTCGCCGAGTACAGCCGCCCGTCGACCGCTGATGATGGTCGCCGACCCGGACTCGCGCGCATAGAGCACGCCACATTCTTCGAAGGCTTCCCGTGCCGCGGCAACATGAACGGACAGCCGGTCGTCATCGAGTTGATCAGCGCCGTCGCTTCGCGAGCGAAGGCGCGGGTCTCGATCACCGGGATCAATCGATCCACCTGGAAACACCAAGGCGCCCGACGCAAAGTCGATTTCATGGTGACGAACGACCATGAAGATCTCGACACCTTCGGCTCCGTCGCGGGCCAGAAGAACAGTTGCAGCCAATCGCGCCGGCGCGGTTTCGGTCATCGGGTCCTCCAGGTGGTCACGTCGAAAGCCCCGATCCGTGGCCGGGTATGCCGACGATTACAGACGGCGATTCAAACGGCGGGTTGCGAAAACGGACGCAAGGCGTCCACGGCCTTGATATCCGAATCATCAAGTCGGAGCATTGCTGACAACAGCCGATCCTCGGTCGCGCGATCGACCGCCATCGCCGCGTTGTCGCGATACTTCGCAACGATGTCTTCGTTCGACAGCGGCCGGTCGGCAGCGCCGCGGTTGATGTGCTCGCGATGCCGTAGTTCACGCCCGTCAGCCATTGTGATGATGACCTCGCCGGAATAGGCCGCAGGGAACGGACTGTCCGGGTCGTCGGCGTAGGCGACCTTGTCGGCCAGCGCCAGAATCTCCGGATCGCGAAGCGCCGCCGGCTCCAGTTCATCCAGCGTGAGTTTGCCGCGCACCAATGCCGCCGACACAAGGAAATGCGTACTGAATTTGGCATCATAGTCGTTCTGCGGTCGCTTCTTATTGGCTTCCGGCTCGCAGATCGTCGGGTGAACGCCTTCCGGCAAGAGCACTTTGATCGATTTGATGTTGCGCGCGTCGCCGACCGAGTCACACAGCGCCAGAGCTGCATCGATGGCGCCATGTGAGAAGTGGCAGGTCGGAAACGGTTTGATCGCGGTTGCCAACAACTCCCAGACGTCGCCGAGACCGGCCGTGCCCAACGCGTAGTCGATCAACTCCACGCGGGGTCCACAACCTAGGTAGGCATTGAACAGGCCAAACCGTCCATCATAGGGCTTCGAAATGCCGACGAATCCTTCCTTGGCCACCGCCGCCGCGGTCAGACCGGCCGCCGCCGCCCAGCCGGGATGAAAGCGCTTGTTCCAAGCCCCGTCATCGAGAAACTCCAGGCTGCCAGACGCCATCGAAAGCGCGATACCCTGGGCATTCATCAACTGCTTCGCATTGAGGCCCATCAAACGACCGGCCGCCAAGGCACATCCAAAGACACCCACCATACCGGTCGGATGAAAGCCAACCTGATGGAATTGGCTCTTGGCCACCATGCCGATTCGCGCCGCGGTCTCCACGCCTGCAATGTAGGCCGTGACCATGTCCCTGCCGCTTGCGCCGACGTGGGCAGCCGCTGAGAGCACCGCCGGGAAGACGCTCGCCGTTGGATGAACGATGGCTGCGACATGGGTGTCGTCATAGTCGAGGCCATGGCACAGGAAACCATTCATGATTGCCGCGTCTCGCGCTGGCAGCGACACCGGCATGCCGATGACGGGAATGTCGCCGCGGCCTGCGAGGCCCTGGATTCCGGCCAGCGTCCTATGCGCAAAATCATAGCGTGTTGAGGCCAGTGCAATGCCGGCGGCATCAAGCATATGGTGGAGCGCCCGCGTGCGAACGGTCGCTGGAATCCGATCATGATCGAGACCGGTCACGAATGCAGCCAGTGCCTCATGCATCGGCACGTCGCTGGATTTCGCAGCACTGTCGACCGTCGTTTGGATATTCATGTCTCAGTCTCCCGGCAGCCGCCGTTCTGTACTACTTCGCGATTTGAACCGTAGGACGGTGCACCGCATCCTGGTTATTCTGTCCCAGTGCCGGCGCGGGCTCATCCCGATCCGGCCTTCTGCCCTCGAAACTCAGCGGCAGGCCAAAGAACTGTTGTCCCGAGTTCGGCTCCGAGCGCAGGATGTCGAGTGCCGCCGTCTGCGGATGCGCAGCGACTTGGTCAATTGTCTGAACCGGCGCATTGGGAACGCCCGCGGCATCCAAGAGATCAGCCCACTCGGCGGCCGTCTTCGTGCACGTGACGTCCTCGATCAATGCGATCAGATCGGGCTTGTTCTCGACCCGGCGTCCGTTGTTCGCAAAGCGTGCGTCGTCGACCCACTCCGTATGACCGAGAACCGCGCACAGTTTCCTGAAAAGATTGTCGTTGCCACCGCCGATGACCAGTTCTCCATCGCTTGTGCGGAATGCTTGATACGGCGATATCATCGCGACGCCGGACCCGGCCTTCGCAGGGAGCTTACCCGACATCGCAAACATTGGCAGGAAATACACCATCCAGCCAAGCGCCGTCTCGTAAAGCGACAAGTCGACGACCCCGCCCTTGCCGGTCGCCTCGCGGCGCAGGAGCGTGGTGAGGATGCCGATGGCGGTCCACATCCCTGTGCCCATGTCGATCATCGACGTACCGACCCGCACGGATGGCCGGCCAGGTTCACCCTGCGTGCTCATGATGCCGCCAAACGCCTGCATAAGCGGGTCGTAGCCGGGTCGATCAGCCAATGGGCCGATGCTGCCGAAGGCATGGATGGATGCGTATACCAAGCGCGGATTGTCGGCACAGAGCACGTCTTCGCCAATACCGAGTCGTTTGGCGAGACCCGGCCGCTGGTTCTGGATAACGGCATCCGCCGTGCCTGCCAGCGCCCGTATCTTTGCAACTCCTTCAGGTGATTTCAGGTCGACCTCAATTGACGTCTTGTTGCGATTGAGAGCATGGAAAACTGCAGACATGTCATTGACGAACGGCGGTCCCCAGACCCGCGCGTCATCGCCAACGCCGGGCCGCTCCACCTTGATGACCTCGGCGCCCAGTTCAGCGAGAATGAGGCCCGCGTAAGGTGCGGCAACGCTATGACCGATCTCTACAACGCGATATCCGGTAAGCGGCAGATGCGAAGTTTGTTCGGCGTCAGTACCGTCCATCTATCCAGCTCCCGCTGCGGCAGTGTGGCCGCCCGTCAAAATTGAAGCGATTGCCAAACAGTACTGTCCGGCACTGATCCACCGCAATCGGACGCCGACGCAAATCACCTAGTTGATGGGGTTTGGCGGGGGATCGTGCCATAACAGTCGAAACGCGCGGACTGAACCCGAAGCAACCAAGGACTGTCACAAATGGAGTTGAGTTTCGAACATCTGACGATCGAGATTCACGAGCCCAAAATCACCGTTGTGATCATGAATCGGCCGCAGGCTTTGAATGCCATGAACACACAAATGATGCGGGAGTTGCGGGATGTCTTTCAGGAGTTCTACGTCGCCCCAAGCCTGGCCAACTGCATCGTTCTGACCGGTGCCGGCGATCGTGGTTTCTGTTCCGGAGCCGACCTCAAGGAACGCGACGGGATGTCAGACGAGACATGGAAGTCGCAGCACGCCATAGTCGAACAGATGATCCGGAACATTTTCAATTGTCCCATTCCGATCATTGCCGCCGTCAATGGCGTCGCAATGGGTGGTGGCTTCGAACTGGCCCTGGCGACCGATTTCATCTACGCCGCGCGGACAGCCCGTTTTGCGCTGCCGGAAGTGACACGGGGTATCATGCCGGGTGCGGCCGGTCCGCAGAATCTGCCGCGTGCCTGCGGCGTCCGACGAGCCAAGGAAATCGTGCTGACGGGCAAGCCCTTCGATGCCGAGACGGCCGAGCATTGGGGTATCGTGAACAAAATCTGTGAGCCAGACAATTTGCTGGACGACGTCCTGGAAACAGCGCGCACGATTGCCGAAAACGCACCCATCGGCGTGCGTCAGGCGAAAAAATCTCTCGACAAAGCGACGGAGCTCGACCGTAGTTCCGGCTACGCCTTCGAGATTGAGGCTTATAATCTCACGGTACCGTCCGAGGATCGACTCGAGGGCGTGCGCGCCTTCAATGAAAAGCGAAAACCAGTTTTCAAGGGACGATAGGAGAGATCACGATGGAACGCGATGTTTTCGTCCGTGAAGTCGGGCCGAGAGATGGTCTGCAACTGGTTCAACAATTCATGCCAACCGAGACCAAGTTGCGTTGGATCAGGGCCGAGGCGGAGGCAGGCGTCATTGACTTCGAGGTCTGTTCCTTCGTGCCCCCGAAGGTCATTCCACAATTCGCGGATGCCAAAGAAGTCGCAACCGCGGCGATGGCGATCGCTGGCATCCATCCGATGGTCCTGGTCCCGAACCTCAAAGGCGCCGAAATCGGTTTCGAAATGGGCGCGCCAATGATCAACTGCATCGTCTCCGTGTCGCGCACGCACAATGAGAAGAACGTACGCCGGACCCGCGAGCAATCGATCGCTGGGTTCCATGAGATCGTGGCCCGGCGCAATGGCACCGAGGCCTACCAAGGTACGAGGATCGGTTGTGGCCTGCCAACCGCGCTCGGCTGTACCTTGGAAGGTGACGTGCCTGAAGCAGAGACACTCAGTGTTGTCGAGGAAATTCTGGCGGCCGGTCCGGACGAAATCACGATACCGGATACGGTCGGCTATGCCTCCCCGACACAGGTACGCTCGTTGTTCGAAAAGACGATCGCGCTTTGTGATGACGTGCCAGTCGTAGCGCACTTCCACGACACGCGTGGCCTCGGGCTCGCCAACGTTTACGCCGCATTGGAAGCCGGTTGTCGCCGCTTCGACGGCTCGCTTGCCGGTCTCGGCGGTTGTCCCTTCGCGCCCGGCGCCACCGGCAATATTGTCACCGAAGATCTTGTCTTCCTCCTGGAGGCGGAAGGATTGAAGACAGGCATTAATGTTATGGCATTGCGTGAGGCCAGGGATGTTCTCCTGGGCGCGTTGCCCGATGAGCCCGCCCATGGAACGATCATCAAGGCCGGGCTGCCGAAAGGCTTTACGCCTGCCAGCGCACCGATCGCAGCGGAGTAGCAATCATGCTCGATGAACCCGGCGACCAACTGTCGATGCCACTGGAGACGGAATGGACCGAAATCCGCGAATCCGTCGCACGCATCTGCGAAAATTTCCCTAACGACTATTGGATGCGTTTGGAGGCAGAGAGCGCCTACCCGACGGACTTCGTCAACGCTCTGACGGAGGCCGGTTATTTGTCCAGTCTGATCCCCGAAGAGTATGGCGGAACGGGACTGCCGATTGTCGCAGCTGGTGCAATCTTGGAGACCATTCATGCCGCCGGATGCAATGCAGCGGCATGCCATGCCCAGATGTACACGATGGGGACGCTGCTGCGTCACGGTAGCGCCGAGCAAAAACAGCGCTACCTGCCGGGCATCGCGTCCGGCGCATTGCGCATGCAGGCGTTCGGTGTGACCGAGCCAACGACCGGCAGCGATACCACGCAGCTCAAGACGCGCGCAGTCCGCGACGGTGATCACTACGTCGTCAATGGTCAGAAGGTCTGGACCAGCCGCGCGCTGCAATCCGATCTCATGTTGTTACTGGCACGGACGACGCCGGCCGACGAAGCGAAACGGCGCAGCGATGGCATCTCCGTGTTCCTTGTCGACTTGCGCGAAGCGGTCGGCAATGGCGTCGAGATCCGAAAACTCGATGCCGCCATCAATCACAATACGACCGAGGTCTTCATCGACAATCTCAAAGTGCCGGCCGAAAACCTGATCGGTGAAGAAGGCCGTGGATTCCGCTACATTCTCGATGGCATGAACGCCGAGCGTATCCTGATCGCGCATGAATCGCTCGGCGATGCCAGGTTCTTCATCAGGCGGGCGACGGACTATGCCAATGAGCGGGTCGTATTTGGCGCGCCAATCGGTAAGAATCAGGGCGTCCAGTTTCCGATTGCCAAGTCCTACGCAGAGACCTGCGCTGCCGAGCTGATGATTCACAAGGCCGCCGCGATGTTCGATGCCGGTCGAGATTGCGGTGCCGAGGCCAATATATGCAAGATGCTGGCGGCCGATGCGGCCTGGCACGCCGCCGAGTCCTGCATGCAAGTGTTCGGCGGGTTCGCGTTCGCGCGCGAATATGGGATCGAGCGCAAATGGCGTGAGGCCCGTCTTTACCAGACCGCGCCGATCTCGACGAATATGATCTTGGCCTATATCGGCCAGCACGTACTTGGCATGCCGCGATCATACTGATGGTGGCCCAACAGCAGGGGCAGGTTGGATGACTGACTTGATACTTCGCGGCGGCCACGTCATCGACCCGTCGCAAGACATCGACCGCGAAACCGATGTTGCTTTCGCCGACGGCAAAGTCCAGGCGGTGGGTGACCGGCTCGAAGCCAGCGATGGCACTGAGGAGCGCGACGTCTCCGGCAAGTTCGTAACGCCCGGTCTCATTGATCTCCACACCCACGTCTACTGGGGAGGAACGTCGCTCGGGATCGACGCCGAAGAGTTCTGCCGGAGCAGCGGCGTGACGACGGCGATCGATACCGGCTCAGCCGGTCCCGGAAATTTCGCCGGATTTCGCAAGCACGTGATCGAGCCAAGCGACGTGCGTATCCTCGCCTACCTGCACGTGTCGTTTGCAGGTATTTTCGGGTTCTCGCACTCGATCATGGTCGGCGAGAGTGAAAACATTCGGCTGATGGCGCCGGCCGAAGCAGCCAAGGTGGCCGACGAAAACCGGGACGTGATCGTCGGCATCAAGGCGCGGGTCGGACGTCACTCGTCTGGAGACAACGGCGCGGCGCCACTGCAGATGGCGCTGCAGGTCGGTGAGGAAATTGGCTTGCCGGTGATGGCGCACATTGACCATCCGCCGCCGAGTTATGATTCGGTCGTCGACATGCTGCGCCCCGGCGATGTGCTGACCCACTGTTTCCGACCCTTTCCTAATGCGCCGACCACCGGCCAGGGCAAGGTCAAGCCAAGTGTGCTGGCCGGCCGCGAACGCGGTGTTTTGTTCGACGTCGGACACGGCAAGGGCTCGTTTTCGTTCAAGGTGGCGCGGCAGATGTTGGCCAACGGATTTGTGCCCGATACGATCTCGTCCGATGTCCATCAATTGTGCATCAATGGCCCCGCCTTCGATCAAGTTACGACGATGTCGAAATTTCTATGCCTTGGCATGCCGCTCACCGAGGTTGTCCGGTGTTCGACGGTCAATGCCGCGGCAGCTTTGAACCGACCCGAACTCGGAACCTTCAAGCCCGGTGCCGCTGGTGATGCTTCGATCCTCTCGATCGCAGACGGCGCGTTCGACTACGTCGACACGACGGGCGAAGCGATGACGGGAGAACGCAAGATCAATGCCGACGCCGTCGTGCTAGCCGGAAAATGGTGGCATCCTGCATAGCGATATCCATCGATCCGACGTCGCATCGATGCCCGACAAGTGATCTGACTTGACATCCGCGAGCAACGTTTCGCTTGCCCGTACAGCTCTTTCGTGCCTGAATTCCGTAACCGAAACAGCCGCGAGTCACACTGCGTATGGCCGTTCATGCCCTTGGCGGAGAAAAGCATCGCCATGTTCTCCTGATGCGTTTTGGTCTGCTCAATGCTGCCGGTTTTGCGTTCGTTCTGGCCGCTTATCTTCAGGGCTGGTTAAATGGTCTGCTGGCGCCAAGCGTTCGCGTGGCAGCGGTCATCATCGTTCTGGTGTTTGTTTATGGATTGCTGATCTGCGCGATTAAAATCTGGCAAACGACGTCAGCGTTGAATGACATTCGCAGCGGCACCTATGGCACAGCATCGCGGGCACAGAGCTATCTTGAAACGACGGATTTCTTCAACGCGGAAAACCGTTTGGTGCAGATCAATCTGTTGCGCCTGCGCCTCTCCCACAAGATCGCGATCGTCAAGCAGATCGCCAACATACTGGTATTTCTCGGGCTGATCGGAACCGTGGTCGGTTTCATCATTGCGCTGTCCGGGATCGACGCAAAGTCGGCGACCGATACAAGCAACGTCGCAGGTATGATCGGGACGCTCATCTCCGGTATGTCAATTGCGCTCTATACAACCTTGCTGGGTGCCGTTCTCAATCTCTGGCTGACTGTCAACTATCGCTTGCTCGCAACCGGGACCGTGAATCTGCTCGGTGCCATTGTGGAACTTGGAGAGAGCAAGCGGCATGGATGATTTGGACGATTTTGATGATATTGGATCGGATACCGTCTTTCGTGACGTGATCCTGCTGGCCCTGATCGGGTTCGTCGCCATGGTCGTTATGCTACTGCCGCACATCAATCAGGCTGAAGTCGAAGCCGAGGATCACAAGGCGCCGGGCAACGTCATTGTCGAAATGCACTGGCCGCAGGAGAAGCCATTCGATGTCGATCTGTGGGTCCAGGGGCCGGAAAGCGGGCCAGTCGGATTCTGGAACAAGGGCAACGAAGTCTTCAATCTCCTGCGGGACGATCTCGGTATCGAAGGCGACGCCACTGATCTGAATTACGAAGTCTCCTACAGTCGCGGCATACTTCCGGGCGAATACGTCGTCAACACGCATATGTACGGTTACATTCCGGCCGGCACGATTGTCCCCGTGAAGGTCGTCGTGAGTGTGCGAACGTTGCTCGAAGATACCCGCCAGCTGCTACAAAGCTCGGTTCTCCTGACCCATCACAACCAGGAGCGCACGGTTTTCAGTTTTCGCCTGACAAAAGAAGGCGAGGTCGTCGAAGGCAGTGTCACAACACTGTATCGGCCACTGATCACGGGCGGATACAAGAACTGACCCGCTACAGAAAAGGCGCGCATTGACATGGATACGATGTTCTATCTCTTTGCCTTGTCGGTGGCCGGCATGTTGGCACTTGCAACGATCGCAGTGTGGTCGCCGCGGGCGGTTTGGATTCGCATTGTCGCCGTGGCTCTCGCAATCACCATGATGCCGCTCGGCTATGTGGCGCTCGCCGGACTTTTGGCTAAACCCAAGCCGAAGCAGCTGGCGTGGTTCGAGCGCAATGTCGAAAAGGCGCATATTCTTGGAATCAGTTTTGCTGAGGGAAAGGCCATCTATCTCTGGTTGAGGCTGGAAGGCATGCTGGAACCCCGATACTACTCCATTCCTTGGAGTCAGAAGGCCGCCGAGGCCTTAGAGGACCAGATGGAAGCCGCCACCAAGCAAAACGGCGCACTCATGGTCATCAAGCCTTTCACGAATGACAAATACGCGCAGGATGGTGGCTTGAATATCAAGATCGTGCCTCCGCCGACATTGCCGATGAAGCCACCCCGGTTTCCGGCTAAGGTCTACAACCCTCGTTCAACCGATATCTGATATGGCCCATCTCATCTTGCGGTTCGCTTGAGCGATGTGCCAAATCCGCGTCGACAAGCGTGAGCACCACTAGAAGGACACCCACCATGGCCATGACATTGCCAATCCGCGAGAAATTCCGGGCGATGATCGAGGGCGACGGCATGGTTGTCGCGCCGGGATGTTACGATGGCCTGACAGCAACCCTGATCGCGCGGGCCGGTTTCGATGCAACGTATATGACGGGCGCGGGCACATCAGTTGCGAAAGGCCTGCCTGACTATGGCCTGATGACAATGACCGAGATGGTCGCGAACGCCGCAACGATTGCAGAGGCGATTGACGTTCCGCTGGTCGCAGATGCCGATACAGGCTATGGCAACGAACTCAATGTCACACGCACAATTCGGGCCTTTGAGCGGGCGGGCGTGGCCGCCATTCATCTCGAAGATCAAGGCTTTCCAAAGAGATGCGGTCACCTCGACGACAAGGAGATCATTCCGCTCAATCACTATCTCGCCAAGATCCGTGCCGCTGCGGCTGCGCGCACTGACCCCAACTTCATGATCATCGCGCGCACGGACGCGCGGCAGAAAATGGGCCTAGAAGACGCCGTTCGGCGGGCCAATGCCGCTCTCGACGCCGGTGCAGACATTGCTTTCATCGAGGCCCCGCAAACGATGGACGAGCTCAAAGCTGTGCCGCGTGAGGTCAAGGGACCTTGCCTGTTCAATTATGTCGAGGGCGGCAAGACGCCGGAGATCGATATGGATCAGGCGCGCGCGTTCGGCTTCAAGCTCGCGATCCTGCCAGGCATTCTACTGCGCAACGTCATCTTCAGCTGCGAGAACATACTCACCGACCTCAAGACCAACGGGCAGCTGCCGGATGCAAACGACGGCATCGGCGTGCGCGGTATCTTCGAACGCGTTGGCTCGGCGGAGTGGGATGAACTGCGTCACAAGTTTTCCGATGGCGACCAGGCCGAAGCCGCCGAGTGAAAGTCCAGCGGTCGGTGATGGCTCAACGCAATAGCCGTCAATCCGGACCGCAGCCGCGCCGTCCTGATCATGGTTACCGGAACGTGGTGGTAAAAATCACGGGGCTCTCAACGCCACGAAGCGCAAACAGAAAGGGCCCGGATCGATGCCGACCCGGGCCCTATCGCGGTGCGAAGCAGCGTTATTGCGATCTCAATCTCGGGTCGAGAGAGTCACGCACGGCGTCACCGAACATATTGAAGCCGAAGACGGCCAGTGTGATCGCGAATCCGGGCCAGATCGCCACCCAGGGTGCGCTCTCAATATATTCCTGAGCATTGCGAAGCATGAGGCCCCAAGCCGGTGTCGGTTCCTGCACGCCGAGGCCCAGGAACGATAGCGATGCTTCAAGTAAAATAGCCTGTCCGACGGCGGCAGTTAGCATGATCAGATAGGGCGCCATCACATTCGGCACCATGTGGCGGACAATGATTCGCATATTCGAGAAGCCGTTTGCCCGCGCGGCATCGATATAGGGGATCTCACGGATCGCCAGGGCCGATGACCGGACAACCCGCGCACAGCGGGGTATGAACGGCAATGTGATCGCCGCAATCACGTTGTGCGTCGCCGTACCGAGGATCGACACGATCGCCAATGCCAGAATGATGATCGGGAACGCCATGAACACATCCATAACGCGTTGGAAGATCAGATCGAACCGACCGCCAAAATAGGCACTGGCGACACCGAGAATCAATCCAATGGTCGAGCCGATGATGGCCGACGTCAGGCCGACAAAGAGGGCCGTTCGCGCGCCGTACATGATCCGAGTCAACACGTCTCGACCGAAGTCATCCGTACCCAGGAAGTATTCGGCATTCGGCGCAATGAACATCGTCTCGAACGAGTTCGATTCCGGATCGAGCGAACTGAGTTGGGGTGCGAAAAGCGCCACAAAGATCATCACGAGCACGATGAAAAGTCCGGCGCTTCCCAGCGGTTGCTTGCGCAAGAATCGCTTGAAGTTCGTCCACCAGCCGGTGCGATCTCTGAGATCTTCAAGTTGGTCAATATTGGTGTCTATCGTTGCCATAGACAAATCCTCAGCTGTAGCGAATGCGCGGATCCAGCCACGCATACATCACATCCACCACAAAGTTGGTGAACACGAAAATAGCGACCACAAGCATGACGAGGTACTGCGTCATGGCGAAGTCTTGGTTCGTGACCGAGTCGACAAACAGTCGGCCAATACCGTTCAGATTAAAGACCTGCTCCGTCACAACCAGGCCGCCCATCAGGAAGGCGAACTCGATGCCGATCACGGTGACGACCGGCAACAGAGCATTGCCAAGCGCGTGTCTGTTAATGATGACCTTTTCGAGCAGTCCTTTCGCGCGCGCCGTTCTCACGTAGTCTTCGCGCAGAACCTCCAGAAGAGAAGATCGAGTCATACGGGTCGCGACCGCGGAATAGCGATAACCCGTCGCGACGGCCGGCCAGAAGAGCTGCGAAAGGTTGTGCCATGGATCCTCCGACAGTGATCTAAACTCGATCGGCGGCATCCAGGCCGTTCCAAACCACGACTGCGTGAATGTCAGCAGTCCCAAAATAATGAGTATGCCCAGCCAGAACGACGGAATGGCAATTCCGGCAATCGAGAACGTTCGAACGACGTAATCAATCCAGGTGTTCTGATAGACCGCCGACAACGTCCCCAGCGGAAGCGCGATGACGATCGATGTGATCGTGGCCATGATCGCAACCTGGAGCGACAGCTCGAAGCGCAGACCTATTTCATGCACGATGGGCCGTCCGGTCCACATCGAATTGCCAAAATCAAATGTCGCCATGCCCCAAAGAAAGTGACCGAACTGTACAATCAGGGGCTGGTCCAAACCAAGTTCCTGACGACAAAGCAGCAGTTGCTCTTCATCGACGAACGCGCCCGTGCCGGCCAACCGTAATTCGCAAACGTCCCCGGGGATTGCGCGAAGCAGAAAGAACACAAAGATTGCCGCGCCCACCAAAGTGGGGATCATCAGCAACACCCGCTTCATCACATATTGCCACATAGCGCCGAGCCAAGCCTCTTAATGAAAAACCCTAGGTGCCGGAGACACTCTAAGACGTACTCTGGATATGAGCAAAAATCCCGAAGGCCATCGCCTCCGGGATTTTGGTTTTGTCTACTTGTCGAGCCAGACCTGATCGAGGTGCTGGTTCAAGTAGTGGCTCGGAGAGATCTTCCAGCCCTTCACGTAAGAGCGGTGTGGATTGATCTTGTACCACCACAGCGTGGTGATCATGTGAGCCTCAGTTTCCAGGGCCTGCTTCTCCAATTCGCGGACGATCTTGCGCTGTTCGTCGACATCGCCGGTGCGAAGCAGTTTGGCATGCAGGTCTTCCAGTTTCTGGTCCTTGCAATTGGCCCGGTTGTTGGTGGCCGAGCACAAGAACTTCGACAGGTCCGCAACCGGGTTCACGACGCTCTGGCAGTTTGCATCCGTCGTGATATCGTGCTTTTTCGTCTTGCGCATGCGCGAGAACCACACACCTGTCGGAACCTGATCCTGCCTTGCCGAAACGCCGATTTTCTTCCACTGGTCGATAGCCCACGTACCGATGAACTTATACGGCATATCGACGGCGCGGTTCGACAACACCAAAGACAGGTTCGGGTGGCCAGCTTCCTTCAACAACGCTTTAGCCTTCTCACGTGAAGCTTTCACGTCGCGCCCGAAGCCTTCGATCTTCTCCAGCTCATCAGGCTTGGCCGCCAATGGGTGGTTCGGGAACACGGCGCCGCCAACTGTCTTCACGATCGCGATGCGCGACAGATACTTGGAGCCACCCCAACGGTCGAATGCCAGGTTCAACGCCCGACGAACGCGAGGATCGTCGTATGGCTTGACCAGCTGGTTCGGCGTTACGAACAGCGAGCAGTTCCAGTCGCCTTCCTGAACCGTGATCTTATCGCCGAGTGCCTTCTTGAGATCGTCGCGCGCCTTGGGCGCAAATCCACGGAACTCAATCGCGGCCCGGTCACCACGGATCGCTTGAATGCGAAGCGACGTCTTTGGTGCCGAAATCGCGGTGAAGCCGTCGAGATAAGGCTTACCTTGGTGATGATAATCGGCGTACTTCTTGCCCTTCACGAAGGCCCCAGGCTGGTGCTCGACAAACGTGAAAGCGCCAGTACCATTGATATTCTTCTGGTGCCACTTGTAGCCGTGCGTATCCAAGTCCTTCTTCGCGTAGACGAAGTTAAACGGCATGGCGACCGCAGGCATGAAGGAGCCAGAGGGGAACTCAAGCTTGAAGACAACCGTATGGTCATCTGGTGCTTCAACGGATTTGACCATTGAGAAGAACGCTTTGCGCGAACTCGCAATTCCTTCCGGCGGGAAGATGATCTTTTTGAACGTGGCCACGACATCATGAGCCGTCAAAGGTGTTCCATCGTGGAACTTCACACCTTTGCGAATCTTGAATGTATATTGCTTGCCGCCGTCTTCGCCTTTGGGCACGTCACCTTCGCACAGATCGCAAGAGAAGTCCGTCGGCGACGCCGGGTTGTCGGGGTTAACCCGAATCAGAAGGCTATAGAAGGGTCGGATCGGGTGGATCATCCCAAATGTCGTCTCGCGGTGCGCGTCATACGACGGGATTTTCGAGCCGACGACGAAGCTCAGCTCGCCACCCTTTTTCTGTGCCAAGGCACCATTTGCAGCACCCAGGCTCAGGCCTGCTGCTGCCGCCACGCTGGCGGCAATTCTTAACGAACGGGATTTCATTTCATCCTCCCTGTTAGAGACCAGTCTTCGGAGGCGTTTGCTCGTTTCGCCTCTCTTGTGTGGTTCCCTTTTAGCATAAAGGGTTCGTATTTTGCTCGCTAAACTTGCGAGCACGCCACCCAGTGACCCGGGCGAATTTCACGAAACTCCGGCGCGGCACCTTTGCAGGCCTCCACGGCTATATTGCACCTTGGATGGAAGACGCACCCGCTCGGCGGGTTGATCGGACTTGGAATCTCACCTTCGATGACCTGGTGGGCGCGCGCGGCCTCGACCACCGGATCCGGGATTGGGACCGCTTCCAGCAGGGCCTTGGTATAGGGGTGGATCGGGTTGTCGAACAGCTCGTCAGTTTCGGCGAGCTCGACCATGTTACCAAGATACATGACGGCGACGCGCTGGCACAGATGGCGAACAACAGACAGGTCGTGAGAAATGAACAGATAAGTCAGATCATACTCGTCGCGCAATTCTTCCAGCAGGTTGATCACCTGCGCCTGAATCGAGACGTCGAGCGCCGAGACGGCCTCGTCACAGATGATGAATTCGGGCCGCACAGCCAGCGCCCGCGCAATGCCGACACGCTGGCGCTGGCCGCCACTCATCTCGTGCGGATAGCGATCGGCAAACTTCGGGTTCAGTCCGCAGACACTCAACAACTCGTGAACCCGCTTGTCTCGCGCAGCTTTGTCCGGCTCCGTTTTGTGCACCATCATGGGCTCGGAGATGATGTCGCCGATCTTCATCCGGGGATTGAGCGAGCTATAGGGATCTTGAAAAATCACCTGGATGCGTTGGCGAAGCGGCCGCATAGCCTGTTTGTCAAGCTTCGCCAAATCTTGTCCGTCGAAGAAGATATGGCCGCCGGTGGCCTTCTCAAGCTGCAGAATGCATCGACCGGTGGTGGTCTTGCCGCAACCGGACTCTCCCACCAAACCCAGGGTTTCACCTTTGCGAATGTCGAAGCTAATGCCGTCGACCGCCTTCACATGCGCAACGACCCGCGGAACGATTGCGCCTTCCGTTATGGGAAAGTGCATCTTCAAGTCTCGCACCTGCACCAGGCTTTCGCCGAGGTTTGATGCCGCAGGTTTCGCGATCGCGGTATCCACGCTCATTCTTAAGCTCCCAAACCGACGCCAGCTTTTTCAAAACAGGCTGAGATGTGCGCCGGCGCAACTTCCTCCAAATCGGGACGCGAGTCGCCGCATTGACTTGTCGCAAAGCTGCAGCGCGGCCGGAATGAGCAGCCGCCGTCGAGCTTGGTCAGATCAGGCGGCTGGCCTTCGACAGGTTGCAACTTGGCACCGCGCGGCTGGTCCATGCGCGGGACCGACCGCAGCAACGCCAGGGTATAGGGGTGCTTGGGATTGTGATAAATCTCTTGGGCCGTGCCGCTCTCGACAATACGGCCAGCGTACATGACGTTGACGCGGTCAGCATAGCGCGCAACGACACCCAGATTGTGCGTGATGATGATCATTGCGACGCCGAGTTCCCGCGTCAGATTCTTCATCAGTTCGAGGATCTGCGCTTGAATCGTTACGTCCAGCGCCGTCGTCGGTTCATCGGCAATAATCAGCTTCGGATTGCAGGCCAGGGCCATGGCAATCATCACGCGCTGCCGCATACCGCCGCTGAGATGGTGCGGGTATTGTTTGAGGCGCCGCTCAGGTTCCGAAATGCCGACCAGTCCGAGCAATTCGAGAGCACGTGCGTTGGCTTCCTGCTTATTCGATCCGAGATGGTGCTCGAGCGTCTCCGTTAATTGCCGTTCGATCGACAGCACGGGATTGAGCGACGTCATCGGCTCCTGAAAAATCATGCCGATATCGCGGCCCCGAATATCGCGCATTTCAGCGTCCGAGAGTGACAGAAGATCCTTGTCGTCAAAGCGAATGTTGCCCCCGACGACCTTGCCGGGAGGATCTGGAATCAGGCGCAAAATAGACATTGCGCTGACGGATTTGCCGCAACCTGATTCGCCGACCACGGCGACCGTTTCGCCAGGGGCGACGTCGTAGGTGATACCATCGACAGCCTTGACCACACCGGCGGAAGTAAAGAAATGAGTCTGGAGATTCTCGATCTCAAGAAGCTTCGTCACGAGCTACCTTTAGTGCGGCACGCCACACTTCCTTGTTGCCTATCCTCCCGCAGGCACGCGCCTGACGGTGTAAAGTCCTAGAAGGCCTCTACATTTTTTGTTTTTCTTCGACACGTACGGTTCGGCAAGATGCTCGAAATCCGAAAATGCTGCAAGAGGTGATTTAGTGATTTGTCATAGATTAGCATTCAGATGGTTGATGACGATTCGATCGGGCGGTCGAGGTAACTCTCTGCCGGCGCCATAAGCCTGGTTCGGGTCAGCTATCAAGTGTAGTTAAGAGACAGATCGCCGTTGGGTCCTTAAGGGCTAAAGACGGAGCCGGTCGGAGGTTTAGCGAACTGTGCTCAGGCGCCGGTAAGAACGATCAGGCGGGCTTCTGACGACATTCGCTGACGCTGAGCATTTGCGAATTCTGTGAACTGTGCCCAATGTGCGATCCTCCAAGTTGAGACCTATGCGACGGCGGCTGTGCGAACGAATGCGTCAACCGCAACCGCACTGTCGCGGTCAACAATAACCGGATTGGCCTCCGCCTCGACGACAAGCACGTCGCTGCGACCGGCCAATCGGGACATCGCAACGATGATATCCGCGAGGCCATCGAGATCGCCGCGCGGCAGGTTGCGGTGGCCCCTAAGTGGCTCGAATCCAGTCACTTCAGCGATCATTTCTTGCGCAGTGTCGCGGTCGACCGGCGCTAAACGAACAGCCTTGTCATCATAGATACCGACGTGAATTCCGCCGGGTGCGACGGTGACGACCGGTCCAACTTGCTGGTCGAGGCGATAGCCGACGAGCACTTCTTGCAGCCCCTTGAACATGGCTTCGACAAGGATGGTGTCGACGCTGATACCAGGGGTGTGAGCTTCGACATTGCGTTTGATAGTTTGTCCGGCAGCGATCAATCCGG
>JBPCWB010000123.1:0-10464 GCA_051009955.1 Hyphomicrobiaceae bacterium
TCGATGATGGCCAATCTCAAGCAACTCACGCGCAGCATCATCGATATGGATCCCCGCGAACGCGACAAATCCCGCGGCGTCCCCAGACGGCGGACGGCCAAGGCGATTTCGATGAAGCGGGTAAGTAAGGAAAGGGGACAGGCCCTCTACTTAACGGCGTGTTCGGCTTGTCATTCAATCGGAATGGGCAAACGCATTGGTCCGGATCTCGAGGGCGTCGCCGAGCGTCGCAAATTGTCCTGGCTTTCCCAGTACATCATGCACCCCAGCCGGGTGCGACGGACGGGCGATAGCATCGCTGCAGAATTGTCCGCGGCCTTTCCTGGCGTGCGGATGCCAAATCTCGGCTTGTCTGAAACAGATGCCGGCGATGTCATTGCCTATCTCAAGGCGGAGACGTCGCGATTAGGTGGCGGCGTGCAGAGCACCAATGCTGCGGGCCAAGGGCAACAGAAGCGCCAGTGACGTCATTGGCTGTTGAGCCAAGGCTCGTCGAGCGCACACGATCGACATTGCCTCGCGACGGAGCCCGAACTGGGCTGCGATAGGGTCTTGCCCATCCGTCGGACCTTGGTCCTGGTTCTGATCGCCGATCGTTTCGATCCCGTATACTTTTCGCGCGTGCCCGCGAGCCATACACTACAATGGATCGCGCTCCGCAACTGCCCGCACAGAGCGCCATTTCCTTAACAGACCCACCGGTGAATTGTTTGGACAAAAGTCCGTGGCCAGATTGGCCGCGTCACAGATACCATGCCCTGACTTTGCCATTGAGCGTTCCGACTGACGCGAGAGGTAGGGCTCAGAATGGACAGACATTTTTATGAGCAAAGCTGCAGTGATGTGCTGCTACGGTTAACAGACGAAGGTCGCTATCGCGTCTTCGCTGACCTCAAACGGCGCTGCTCTGAGTTCCCCAAGGCCGACGTCTATTCGAAGGCGGGCCGTCAGTTGATCAAAGTATGGTGTTCGAACGACTACCTCGGCATGGGACAAAACCCCGTTGTGCTGAATGCCATGGAGACGGCTCTACGCGAAGCAGGTGCAGGGTCCGGTGGAACGCGCAACATTGCGGGGACGACTCATTATCATGTCGAACTGGAAGCGGAGCTGGCCGACTTGCACCAAAAGCCGGCAGCTCTGCTTTTTACGTCTGGCTATGTTGCGAACCAGTCAGCGCTGTCCACGCTAGCTCAGCTGTTCGGCGGCTGCACCATTCTGTCTGATGCGGACAATCATGCGTCAATGATCGATGGTATCCGGTTCGGTCGCGGGCCTAAGGCGATCTGGCGCCACAATGACCTGAGCGACCTCGAGCGATTGCTGCGCCGCATCCCGATCGATGCGCCGAAAATCATTGCCTTCGAATCGGTCTACTCCATGGATGGTGATATTGCGCCGATCGCAGATATTTGCCATCTCGCGCGCAAGTACAATGCTTTCACCTATCTTGACGAGGTTCATGCTGTGGGGCTGTACGGGCGTCGCGGCGGCGGCATTGCGGAGCGCGACGGCGTGCTCGATCAGGTCGATCTGATCAACGGCACTCTGGCAAAGGCGTTCGGGACCATGGGCGGATATGTTGCGGGCAGCAAAGCCGTATGCGATGCCATCCGCTCAACTGCTTCGGGATTTATCTTCACCACATCCCTGGCACCGGTCGTGGCTGCGGGCGCCGTGGCCAGCATCCGTCATCTCAAGAACAGCCGGACCGAGCGTGACTTGCATCAGTTGCGCGCGAGCCAGCTTAAGGCGCGCCTCATAACACTCGGACTTCCGATCATGGCGAACAACAGTCACATCGTGCCCGTGCTGGTCGGCTGCCCTGTCAAGTGCAAAGAGGTTACCGATCGGCTGATGGAGCGCTTCTCCATCTATGTTCAACCGATCAACTATCCCACCGTACCGCGTGGCACGGAGCGGTTACGGCTTTGCCCGTCTCCTGTCCATTCGGAAGCGGACATCGAAGAACTGGCTCAGTCGCTCAAGACGATATGGCTGGAGCTTGGCCTGAGATTGGAAGTGACTTCGGAAGCCGCTGAATAGATTGAGCCGTCGCAGTTGCGTTGCGTCCGCGGGACGGCCTGGCCAGGCGCAGGAAATCGGACCCATGTTCTCTATTTCCATGAAAATGCTGGCCGGTGATCCCATCAAGGTACTGGGCATCATTTTCGGGATGACATTATCCACGGCTCTAATCGCGCAGCAGGGCGGACTGTTCTTTGGTCTCATGAATCGGGCGCAAAGCGTGATCGCTGCAGCCCACGATGTCGACATCTGGGTTATGAACCCGGCAACAGCGCAATTCAACCTCGCACGCCCGATCTCATCTGCCGACGTCCTTCGCGTCCACGGCGTAGCGGGCGTTGCCTGGGCGGCGCCACTCATCAAGGCCAACGCTGGAATTACGGGGAGCTCCGGACGGGTACGCTCGGCGCTGCTGCTTGGTGTCGATGACACCACGCTTGCAGCTGCTCCGCGCACGGTGCTCGTCGGACAGATCGACAATTTGCGTCGGACGGACGCCGTGGCCATCGATCGTGTCGGTTTCAGGAAACTGTGGCCCGGAGAGGCGGTCACGACCGGCAAGGAATTCTCGATCAATGACCGCCGCGCGATTGTCACGGTGGTGAGCGAGGCGCCGCCGGCATTTTCTTCCGAACTAATCATTCATACGCGTGCGAGTCTGGCGCTCGACTATAGCTTTGCAGGCCGCAATCGCATTTCCTACGTCCTGGTCGGTGCTGAGCACGGGGCGAACACGGACGAGGTCGCAAACCGGATCAGTCGTGTGACAGGATTGCGCGCGCTGAGCCGTCAGCGCTTCTCGGAGGCTACGGTCGCCTACTACAAGAAAAACACCGGCATCGTGGTCAATTTCGCAACGACGATCGTACTCGGCATCCTGGTCGGCACCGCAATCGTTGGCCTGACATTCGGCCTGTTCGTCATGGACAATATCGCCAATTATGCAACGCTGAAAATGCTTGGGATGACGAACGCGCGGCTGGCCTTGCTGGTGATCGGTCAGGTTGGTTTCCTGGCGATTATCGGCTTCGTGTTCGGTATTGGGCTCGCTGCCGGGTTCTTCGAACTGGTGTCCGCGCCGACGTCGGCGCTGAGAGGGTTTTATCTGCCGTGGTGGGTGCCGCTTGCGACATTCGCAGTGATGTTAATTGTGGTCATCTTTTCCGCGGCGGTCGGTCTTTGGCGAGTGATCGCCATTGATCCGGAGCTTGTCTTCCGCGGGCGGACGGCGTGATGGCGACCGCTACGGAACCAGGCCTGCGCTGTGCCAAGCTCAGCAAAAGTTTCCGCGATGGGAGCGCGCGGACGCTCGTTCTCAATAACGCGGACTTCGAGGCAGAACGCCGTCAGGTAACCTTCGTGGTCGGTCCTTCGGGTTGCGGGAAATCAACGTTTCTCGCGATTGCTGCTGGGTTATTGAAAGCCGATTCCGGCGACGTCGACATTCTCGGTGAACGCGTGACGGCGATGCGGGCCGGTGCATTTGCGGCCTTTAGGAGCCGCAATATCGGCATCGTTTTGCAACAGTTCCAACTTCTCCCGGCACTCACCGTTGTCGAGAATGTTGCTGTGCCACTGCTGGTGCTTGGGTGGTCGACACGGCGGGCGCGCGAATGGGCGCGGCGAGCGATCGACCGCACCGGTCTCGGGGAACATGCTGCAAAGTACCCCATGGAACTGTCCGTCGGTCAGAAGCAGAGAATGGCGATCGCAAGAGCGACCGTGCATGAACCCGGATTGATACTTTGCGATGAGCCCACGGCGGCGCTTGATCGTGACACTGCGACAACGATCATGGGCCTCATTCGATCTCTGGCGACGAACAACGCGAGTGCGGTTGTTGTTGTCACCCACGACAACAGCCTCATTGAGCGTGATGATCGCGTTTGGTCAATTCAAGGCGGAGCGCTGCGACGGCAGGCACAGGCGCCGGTAGCAGGAGCAGGTCCATGAGAATGACGTTTCGATCGATGATCGTGTTGCTGCCGCTACTGGCCGCCCTGGTTGGCGTCTATTCGGTGATGTCGGTGGCGAACAGCAATGATTTTCAATTGATACCCGAGAGCAAGAGACTGCATGAGCGCAGTTCGATGGCGCCACCAACCTGTGAACCACGCGACCGCATTTTCGCCGTCGGCACCGTGGAGCCCGCCGGCGGGATTATGGCCATCGGCGCGCCAACCGGTGGTACCGTCAGCCAAATCTTCGTGCAGTCGAACGCCAGTGTCCGTGAGGGCGCACCTCTCTTCCAGCTCGACGCGCGCCGTGCACAGGCCGACGTAAGGCTGCGCCAGCGGGACTTGCAGCTCGCGATGGCAAGGCTCAACGCGCGGCATGCGGAGCGTGCGGCCCTGCGCCAGACGGCCAAAGTCGTGCAAGCTTCATTGGAGGCGGCGCGGTCAGCGCATGAGCACGCCAGGCAACTTGCAGAGATGGCCGATGGACTGCAAAACGCGGCGAACATCAGCCGCAAAGAACATCTACTGCGCCGGTTCGGCGTTGCAGGCACGGCAGCAAGTGTCGCGGAGAAGGAAGCCGAGCTCAGGGAGGTCATGACCAGGCTCGCGGCCCTGGATCCACAGAGGGATGGGCGAGCAATCGGTGTTGACTCGGCACAAGTCGCGCGGGCCAAGGCGGAGTTGGACATCGCGGAGACTGAGCTGGCGCTGTTGACGGTCCGCGCGCCAGTGGCCGGCAGGGTTCTCCAGTTGAATATCAGGCCGGGTGAAGTCATTGCGCCCGGCTCGGTCGCACCGCTCCTAATGGGCAGAGACGGTCCGATGCACCTGCGCATTGCCGTGGACGAACTCGACATCCCGCGGTTCGATGCGGCACTGCCCGGTGTCGCGCATCTTCGAGGGAACAAGGAGGCGGCGTTTGATTTGAAATTCGTGCGCATGGACCCCGTCGTCATTCCAAAAAAGAATGCGGCGAACCGGCTCGGCGGTCGCATCGATGCGCGTGTGTTGCACGTGATTTATGAGGTCGACACTGCGAGATTGCTGCCGGGCCAGGTGCTGGACGTCTACCTCGGAAAACCGTGCCCATCAAACGAGGTCCCCGCAAAGCACATTGCGCAAAACGGTCGGCCGGTTCGAACCGATTAATGCTCTCATCGCGAGCAACAAAATCGTCCTGCCGATCAGCAATTGGAATTCGGTATATTATCGCTGCTATTATCACCACAGCATAGATATTCAAAAAATTGTCTCTCGAATTGAGGGGCAATCGAATTCTTAACACTGAGAAAAGTCTAGTCTTTGGTCGGCTTTCTATCGCGAAAGATGATGTGGTCCGTCTCGATGTCGATCAGCGGAAGATCTGTTTTGACCCGCGCTGGATTACTAGCCTCCGGGCTCGTATGGACAGCGCCACGAAGGCTTGTTCGAGTCGGCGATGCTGCCAATTGAGACTGCCGTTGAGGCTGAGTCCACTTCAGAGAAGGAGTGTTGTCATTAACTGGCAACAGCGGTTTAACAACTGGCGAATGCCGGCTCTTGTTAACCAATATTGCTATTCGACGTACCATTTGACTACTGTCCGCACGTACTTCCGGTCAAAATTGCAATGCGTCACAGGCTTTGAAAATGCAGTAGTTTATCGGTTCAATCTCTTATGGCAGATATAGGAATGCTGCGAAACGGCGACAAGTCCGATTAATATGAGGGCTGAATTCTACGAGATCTCGGACTTTGGTCTAGTGTCTTTTGGCCCGCCCTATGTGATTGATTGCAGATCGATAATCAGTGATCGGCTTTCGCATGTCTCTCTCGGCCGACATTAACAGTGCCGTGGTGGGCCTGCCGAAACGCTTGCGCAGCCTCAATCTCGTTCAGCAGTTCGTGCTGGCGGGTTCGATCGTCGTCATTATCGCCATGACGGTCATCGGCCGCTGGGTTGCGAGCCAGATTGAAACTGGTGTTGTGCACAGCACGTCGGCGGCAACGGTGCTCTACATGGAGTCGGTGTTAGCGCCGCTTGTGCCAACGTTGGTTGCGCGCACGAGCCCGCCATCGGTCATAGACAAGCGCATCAAGGAATTGTTCCGCGGTAAGGCTGTCAAGCAAAACATCGTCTCGATCAAGATCTGGCAAAGAGACGGCCAGATAATTTACAGCAACCGCGAGGAACTCATCGGCAGGCGGTTTGAACCGACGGCGAACCTTGAGAAGGCCTGGAGCGGCATTGTCTCTGTCGAACTGGATAGTCTGGTTGACGAAGAGGATGTCTTTGAACGGGCCATGGGCCTCCGCCTGCTCGAAATGTACATGCCTGTTCGCGCGCAGGACAGCGGTGAAATCATCGCTGTCGCAGAATTCTATCTTCTCGCCAACGACATGGTTGCTGATCTTGCGACCGCGCAAGTACGAAGCTGGTTATTAGTCGGCGTTGTCACGCTGGCGATGATGGCCGCACTCTTTCGCATTGTTCAAAGCGGCCACCGTACCATCGAGCGTCAGGGCGGCGCCCTCAAGACCCAAATTGGAACGTTGACCGGGCTGCTCGACGAAAATCGCCTGTTGAGCGGCAATCTCGCGCGCGCAAGGCGCCGGGCAGGTACAATCAACGAGCGCTTCTTGCGGCGGGTCGGGGCCGATCTCCACGATGGCCCTGCGCAATTGATTGGCTACGCGCTTCTGCGATTGGATACTTTGCGTCCGGGAGCGGTCTCGGACGATGAACAACTGGAACTCGTCGATGCCGTCCAGGCAAGTCTGCGGGAGGCACTGAGCGATATCCGACGGCAGTCGGGGGGACTGGCATTACCGGAATTGGATCAGGCGACGGTCATTGACGCCGTGGAGTTGGCAGTCGGCCGGCACGAAAGTCATACCAAGACAAACGTGGATCGAGACTTCCAAGCCGACGAAATCGATCTGCCCAACGAAGCCATCGTCTGTATCTATCGATTCATTCAGGAAGGACTGAACAACTGCTATCGCCACGCCCAGGCGATCGAGCAGCGAATTACAACCCGCGGAAACGGTTCGCAAATTGTGATTGAAATCACGGACAGGGGTCCTGGTGTGCAAAGAGATCTGCCTCCGACGGACGAGAAGGGCATCGGCCTGATTGCCCTCCGCGACCGGGTGGAGGCATTGAACGGGCAGTTTTCATTCGGTCCGCGTGAGGGTGGGGGTACCCGACTGTGGATTCGTCTAGGTCACCAGAAAATGGGTCAAGCTGATGCGTGAAATGATTCAGGTTGCAGTCGTCGATGATCACCCCATCATGAGAGAGGGGATCGTGCACACACTCGAGGCAGATCCCGACATCAAGATTGTCGGACAAGGCGCATCGGCCGCGATGGCGGTCGAGATTGCCGACAAGCAGCATCCCGACGTCATGCTGCTCGACATTAACATGCCAGGCAGCGGTCTGGTTGCGGCCACCGAAATCAATGAGAGATGGAGCGACATCAAAGTCGTCTTTCTAACGGTCTCAGAATCCGAGCAGCACGTGCGCGCCGCCTTTGAGGCCGAAGCCCGAGGTTACATCCTCAAGGGTGTCGGCGGCGACGAACTCAAACGGGCCGTCAAGTCGATCCATGGTGGCCAACTTTATGTCTCTCCGGACCTCTTGGCCGTTCTGCTGACGACCAGCGGTCGCGGCGGCGTGGCTGACTTGACACCAATGGAGTCAAAGATCCTGGAGCGGATCGCGAATGGACAGACCAACCAGGAGATCGGTGATGCGTTGAATCTGACGCAGAAGACGGTCAAGGTTTATGCGTCAAAGGTCTTCCGGAAGCTTGGCGTGCGCAATCGCGTCGAGGCCGCGGTTCTGTTCAATCGCGAACGGACGGAACATTAGAGCCAATCGGAACAATCGGCCCGACTGCGTTGACTCGTATCGGATTTCCTTAAACGCGGCCCGCTGCGTCTTCGCCAGTCGTCATGATGCAGTTTCAGACCTTGGTCTGTTCGCTGTCGGGCGATCGTCTATAGCGAGCGTCCGACCAGTGTATATGGCGGGCAAAGTCGGCAACCCCGATAAATCAATGGCAAGCACAACTGTCATAACGATGTCGGATGCCGCAGACTTCCATAGTTGAGCCAATTCGCGTTGTGATCGCCGACACACAGGAGATCTACCGGTTGGGCTTCGAGCATGTCGTCGAACGCAATGCTGCGGTTGTCGTCGTTGGTCAGGCCGAAAGTCAGGGGGAAACCTTGGATATCCTGCGTAGCCGCAGGCCTGACATCCTGGTGATCGACAGCCGATTGAACGGTGGCTTCGAAGAGACCGTTCAAGCGACGCTCGCCGAACAAACCGCATCCGGCGTCGTCGTATTGGCAGCAAATCCCAATGACCGGGAATTGCTCGCCGCATTCAATGCCGGGGCCAAAGCGTATGTTTCGAAGCGCATCTCCACGGACGCAATCATCGACGCAATTGCCAATGTGCATGACGGCGAGACTTATGTGGATGGGGTTTACGGCTCCCTGCAATTGCCAGACGGCCTGAACGATCCACGAGCCTCATTTGCAAACCTGACGCGGCGCGAGCGCGAGGTTTTCGCTCAACTCGCTGCCGGAAAGACCAACCGCGAAATCGCCGAGTCTTTCGGGGTTGCCGAAGGAACCGTCAAAACGCACGTTGGCAATATTCTGTCAAAGCTGGGCGTGCGAAGTCGCGCTCAGGCGGCGGCGATGGCTGCGCAGTTTGGCAGTGACAATTCTCTGACGTGATGGACGCGATGCAAGTGGAAGTCAGGCCGTCGCGATACCGTAGTTGTCTATCTACCGAGGGACAAATGCGTTGATGCCGGCTTCGACGGAGGTCGTCGGCGCGATAGGGCGCCGTTGGTTTTGCCCGATGCGGCCCCACTCCTTTCCAATCAGAACCGAGCTCTATGCTGCGAGCGACGTCATGTCCTGTCTCTATTCCCAGACCGGACGGTCAATTCAGGGCTTGATGATGGCGCATGGTTCCAGGGCCGAGAACGGAGCATCGTCGCCGCGGCTGAACGGATTGACTGCGCGTGCAGTGCTCTTTGTGCGTTTTTCTGCCAACTTCCTAATGCAAATATTAATCGTATGCGTTGCATCGAACGCTGGTCGACGCGAGCGATTGCTGAAAGCGGCGGTTGGGACACTCGTTGGGTACCGCGGCGAGCTGCCGGATCGCGAGAAGCTGGCGGGCTGATACCGCCCGTGGACTTCACGGCACGCAGCACTGAGCAACGGAATGGGGAAAGTGGGGTGCGATGATGGTGCGGCACGACCGGAAGTCGTCAGCGCTCGTGTTCATTGTGATCAGCATGCTGCTAATGACAGGGGCTGCGGCGGATCTCAAAGACAGCCGCGCGCGGCTTGCCGAGCTGCAGAGCCAGGCGCGATTTGACGATGCACTCGTGCTGGCCAATGAGATCTTGCTCGAAATCAGGGGGTCGACGGGAACCGCTGATCCCCAATACGGCCGCGCATTGAACAGCGTGGCGGAGGTTTACCGCCGACAAGGTGCCCTTGGCGAAGCCGAAAGCCGATACCTCGACGTGCTTCGTTCATTTGCGCGGACTGATCGTGGCCACCGAGATGTCATCCGCACGGCGCTAGGCAGCCTGACATTGATCTACATGTCTCAAGGTCGCTTTGCCGATGCGGAGCATGTGGCGCAACAAATGCGGCGGGAAGTCAAGTCAACCCCGGTCACAGCCAAGACGAGCCGGCCGCGGACCGGCAAGGCTCCGTCAGCGCGCATCAGGCCCGCGACCCGTTCCGCCGCCGTTGCCGTACAACCTAAGCCGGTCGATCCGCCGCCGCGAGCGACCGAATTGAACGGCCCCAACGCGCGAACGAACCGGGGGGCCGACGCCGCAGCAAGGCCTGAAATCCCGTCGCAAACAAATCCTCAAGCTGTCGCAATCGGCAACGTCGGCGATGCTATCAATGCGCCAACCAGGACCGGTACCGGCCTGCCAACCATCGAAGACGTATCACGGCAGTCAAGGCAGCGTGCAGTCGCGAACTTGAACCGTGGAGCGGGCGGTAGATCTTGCAATGCGGCAGACGTGATGACCCATCCACGCGCAGATGGAATGACGCTGGTTCGCATGATTTCGATCTGCCGCGCCGGGCAGGCGTTTCAGATATTGTACGGTGATCAAGTGACTGAGGGTTTTCTCGCGCATGATGGCCAGGCGGAACTTCTGCTGGATCTGTTCCTCGGTAACAAAGGACCGTACGCGCGGGCCGAGTTGAGGTTTTCAGATCGGGCAATTCAATATTTCTCTTTGGGTGGCAGTGATCTCAGCGGTGTTACAAAGATCTCCATAAGTTGGGATGCGCCGGTCGACCTGGACTTGCACGCCAAGGAGTATGCCGCCGCGCGCGGTAGCGACGGGCATGTGTGGGGCGGTCGTCGGTTGACTTTTGACGAAGCCCAGAAAAAGTTGAATACCAACAAACGTGGTCACGGTTTTCTGTCTAGTTC
>JBPCWB010000124.1:0-6405 GCA_051009955.1 Hyphomicrobiaceae bacterium
GCAAATCCGGCCATCGTCGGCGAGCAAACGGCATATCGATAATGGCATCGATAATGACGTAGGCGACATGGACACCTTGCGGGCCGAGGTCACGGGCAAGCGCTTCGGCGAGAATCCGCTGGGCTGCTTTGGTCGGTGCCCATCCGACGTAGTTGGGCTTGCCACGCGTTGCAGCGGTGTTGCCGGTCACGACAATCGCACCATCACCGCGCGCAGCCATTTCTGGTGCAAACATTTGTGCGGTGACGAGCAAGCCTGCAACGTTGACGCGGAAGTTTCGTTCGAATTTATCGATCGGAATGTCCTGGTAGTTGCCGCGTGTGGACTGGGTTGCGTTGAATAGAATGACGTTTGGCACGCCCTGTTCGGACTTGATGCGGATTAGCGTTTCGCTGAAGCGAGATGTATCGGCCAGATCGCTGCAGTACGGAACGGTGTTGGGGATGTCGGCCTCAAAGCCCTTCAGGCGCTCTTCGCTTCTGGCTATCATCGAGACCTTATAGCCGCTTGCCGTGAATTTGCGAGCGCAGGCAGCCCCTGTTCCGGCACCTATTCCAATCAACAGGCAGTGAGGATTGTCGCGGTCCACGTTTCTTCTCCAAGCTGTGCCTACTGGACACCAGAATGCTTTCAATCAGCGCGAAGCAGGCTGCCGCAACCTTCGATGCGATCGTTGATGTCTGTTCTGCGCCAGAACCGAGCTGCATGACGCACGGCGGCTATCTTGCAGTACACATGGTGCAGCACCCTGCGCTCCTTCACACGCCGTTCTGCAACACTATCGGCCAGTTTGAGACAGTCGGCGGACAATGGGCTGGACAGAGCCGATGGCTTTTTGGCTATTGATCTGTATTGCTTAGGCGACTTGGGGAAGGCGGTCTTGCATGTCGTCTACCGGGGCCGTTTCCCGTTACTCGCCGCCATAATGAGCATGAATCGTTGCCTTTAAAGAGAGTCCACCCAATTTGCCGGCGGCTCCTTGCCGGGATGAATTGCCTTGCAGGATGAGCATGTGCGCGCTGTCTCGTCCGCATAAAACGCTTCAAACAGAGGAGGCAGGTCCGCGACGATGTCGGTCACCGTCACTTCGACACGGTGAACCAGACTGCCGCAGTCGAAGCAAAACCATTCGAATCCATCCTTCTCTTCCGGCCGTCGCGTGCCTTCGACAACGAGGCCTATGGAACCTTCAACGGGGCGTTGTGGTGAATGGCGCGCATGAGGCGGCAGAAGGAAGACTTCGCCCTCTCGGATCGGCACGTCATAGATCTCGCCGTTCTCGGCAATTTTTAGGACCATGTCACCGCGAAGCTGATAGAAGAACTCTTCAACTGGATCATCGTGGAAATCGACCCGCTGGTTTGGGCCACCGACGATCATCACCACCATGTCTGTCTTGGTATCAAACAGCTGCTTGTTGGCCACGGGCGGCTTGAGAACGTGCTGGTTCTCCTCGATCCACTTTGGAAAGTTGAACGGGGAGAATCGGGGATGCAATGCCATAAGAGCCTCCAACCTGCGAGACACGGCTCGCAAACACCTGTCATCAACGGTGAACCTAGAATTGATATGGGATCAGTTCAAATCATTTGATCCATGCCGACGAGCGTAACAACCTTTGCGCGATCGAAGACTGAACTTTACGGGCTAGCAGAGAACAAGCATAACGTCTGAGCGTCGGGCATTACGATGCTTGTTGCGTGAGGAGTGGGACAGGGAAGGGCCGTGCAGCCATGAAGTACCGCAAAAATGACGCCAAGGATTATGCACGTGAGAACCTGCGCGGCCTTTGGGCGGCAAATCTGACGCCGTTCAAGTCAGACCTGGATATTGACGAACAGGGGTTTCGCAAGAATATTCGGCATTGGATTGACGATCTTGAACTGGGCGGACTTTTCATTTGCGGCAAGCAGGCTGAGTTTTTCTCCATGTCACTCGCCGAGCGCAAACGGCAGTTTGAAATCACCGTCGAGGAGGCTGATGGTCGTTGTGGTACGATGATGTCGTGCTCGGACGAAAACATCGATACCGTTCTGGACCTCGCCCACCATGCCGAAAACGTCGGCGCGGACTATATTATCGTGCACAGCCCGCCGCTCTACTTTCACAAGTCCATCGATGACGTTCTTTTCCGGTACTACGAGTACATCAGTTCGCAGGTCGATATCGGCATCGCACTCTGGCATCAGCCCGACTACAACTACGTCATGAGCCCGCAGCTTTGCGCCAAGATTGCGGAGCTGTCGAATGTTGTTGCGATCAAATACAGCGTGACCCGTGATCTCTACAGCGAATTGACGCGGATTGCCGGAGACAAGCTTCTTGTCAGCACGTCGTCTGAAGACCACTGGCTCGACAATATCATCGAATTGGGTTGGCAAGTTTACTTGTGCTCCACGCCTCCGTTTTTGATGCAGACCAAAGTCGATCGTCGCATGAAGCAATACACTGAACTTGCCTTCGCGGGAGACTTCGACAAAGCGCGCGCGGTTCGCGACAGTTTGGAGCCCGTGAGAAACGCACTCAAGGCCACGCGTCCGGACGACAAGCCACAGGCCCACCAGAAATACTGGCAGGAACTGATCGGCCAGGTTGGTGGGCCTGTACGCAGGCCGCTTCTCAATCTGACCGAGGAAGAAAAGGCTCGAACCAGAGATGCACTCGAAAAGTGCGATTTGCGATACTGATCGAAAAGGCTGAGACATCGAAGAGAATTGCGTGAGACAGGATCGACCTGTCTGCAACGCGTGCGGTCGGTCTTCGAACTCGCTGAGAGGCTGCCGCTAATCATCATCTTCAAAGAGTCTATTGGCGAAGGGCAGTTTCAATTGTCCGGCGATCGCGTCGACGACGCGGCGTCGGCCGTCCTCGTCAGTGCCATTTCCGCAGACCTTCGTGGATGTCAATCCTCTTGGGTGCTGCATTGGGTGAGCCGGCCGCCTCCCACCGGATGTGTTCGCATGAACTGATGACGTGGTGTCTTGATGCTCATCTATGGATCGTGATGCGTCGCCTTCTGCGGAAAAATAGTTAGATTGAGGAAAGCTCGTTGTTGGTCGCCCACGTTGTGTCGTGTTAGCCTTAGCTGTGCCAGCGCAATTCGTGTTGAGCCGCACTTGGGAAACCAAAACGGCCTTCATGGCAGCCTGGCCGGTTGCGAAACAATAAGAAATGGCATGGAGGAAACTGTCGTGAGATCAATGAAGTATCTCCTTGGCGTGGCTGCCGCATTGTCAGTGCTCGTCACTCAGTCCAGCGTCGTGAGCGCGCAGGTCAAGTTGCGCATGATGACTTTTGTTCCGCCAGTCGCGAACCCGGGAAAGTCATTTCTTGTGCCGTGGGCGGACAAGGTCGAGAAAGCATCCGGCGGCAAGATCAAGATCGAGCGCTTCTGGGCGATGTCGCTGGGCGGCAAGGCCCCACAGCTGCTCGATCAGATCCGCGATGGCGTGATCGACATCGGTTGGACGCTGCCGGGCTTCACGCCAGGGCGATTTCCGCAGATTGAACCGTTTGAACTTCCGTTCGTTCACCGCGATGCCCTGTCGACGACCCTGGCGCTTCAGGACTTCTATGACAAGTATCTGACGGATACATTTAAAGATTACAAAGTCCTGCTGCTCCACGTGCATGACGGATTTTTCTTCCAAACCAAGTTCCCGGTCAAAGGCGTCGCGGACATTCAGGGAAAGAAAATTCGCGCCGCTTCGCGTGCTGGTGTCTGGTTGCTCAATGAGTTGGGCGCGAAGGGAATCGGTATGCCGCTGCCGCGGATCCCGCAAGCGCTGTCAAAAGGTGTGATCGACGGTGTGACGCTGCCCTATGAAATCGCGCCGGCCGTCAAGACCCCGGACCTTGTCAGCCATTTCGCCACGCTCTCGGGCGATCAACCCCGGCTTGGCACGAACGTCTTCACATTCCTAATGAACAAGAAAAAATATGACGACCTGCCGGCCGACCTCAAAAAGGTGATCGACGATCACGCGGGCCGCAATGTTGCGCAGTGGGCCGGTGAGAATTGGCGCGCGATCGAGGAACCGGGCAAGAAAGCTGTGATGGCGCGCAATAAGAACAAGATCTCCGTCATCTCGGCGGCAGAAACAGAAAAGATGAAAGGCGCTGCGAACGCGGTCTACGAACGTTGGTTCCAAGAGGCCAAGAAGGCCAAACTCGACGGTCCCGCAATGTTGAAAGATGCGATGGCCATGATTGCAAATCACGCGAAGTAGTTCGCCGTGGGCGCCGCTACAACTATTGGGGCGGCGCCTGGTTTTGCATACTTGGAGAGGTGGCGGTGCATGGCTGAAGGATCGCAGCGGAAGTCTCCGCCAGCAGACCAGTTCGGGCGCGTGCTCTTCACAATTTCAAGGGTTCTTGCAATTCTTGGTGGGATCCTGCTCTTTCTCATTGCGATATTGACGACTGCAAGCGTCATCGGAAGAGCAACGGTCCTTGGTCCCATTCCGGGAGATTTTGAACTCGTCGCCATTGGTACCGGTGTTGCCGTCTTCGCAATGCTGCCCTACTGCCAAATGACGCGAGGCAACGTGCTCGTCGACTTTTTCATGAGTCCGGCGCCGACGAGCGTCAAGGCATTTTGTGATCTTCTGGGCAACATTGCCTACCTGCTCATCGCCATGCTCATCACGTGGCGCATGTTTTACGGCGCGATCGACATGTACAAGTACAACGAGTTGTCCATGACCATAAACTTCCCGCGCTGGACAACTTTTCCAATTTCGATTTGTTGCCTTGGATTCTTGTGCATCGTCATCGCCTATTCAATCTCACGTTCGTTCATCGAGATGAAACGCGGCGAATATCTGGACCAGGTGTAGGGCCGCGTTTGCCATGACGAGTCTTGAAATCGGAATGACCGGCTTTGCCGCGCTCCTCATACTGCTGGCGTTTCGTATACCGATTGCTATATCGATGCTCACGGTTGGGCTCGTCGGTTATTACATGATTGCCGGTGCCACGCCCCTCCTCAGCTATCTCAAGACAGAGACCTATTGGCGGTTCACGACAGACAGTTTGTCGGTGATCCCGCTTTTCGTTCTGATGGGGCAGTTCGCTGCCAAGGCCGGGCTCAGCAAGGCCCTGTTCTCTGCCGCCAATACCTGGCTTGGCCATCATCGCGGCGGCGTGGCGATGGCGGCGGTCGGCGGTTGCGCAGGTTTCGGCGCCATCACGGGCTCGTCACTGGCGACGGCAGCGACAATGGGGCAGGTCGCGCTGCCTGAATTGAGGCGCTTCAACTATGCAGGTTCCCTGGCCACCGGGGCGCTCGCAGCTGGTGGCACGCTTGGCATTTTGATTCCGCCTTCCGTTGTTCTGATCATCTATGCGGTCCTGGTGGAGGCCAATGTCGCAACGTTGTTCCTTGCAGCCTTCATCCCGGGCCTCATGGCTGCTATCGGCTATCTCATCACAATTGCCATCGTGGTTCGGATCAATCCGGAGGCGGGTCCGGCGGGTGAGCGACAACCGTATTCCGCGCGCTTTCTCGCACTCTATGAAGTCTGGCCGGTGCTGCTGATCTTCTTGCTTGTCATGGGCGGAATTTACGGCGGTTTCTTCACGCCGACTGAAGGGGCGGGCGTTGGTGCGACTGGCACCTTCCTGATCGCGGTCACCAAGGGCGGGATGCGCCTCGACGGCTTCGTCGATGCCGTGCTCGAAACTGCGTCGACCACGGCCATGATCTTCCTCATTCTTCTGGGTGCGGCGATCTTCAATGCCTTCCTCGGATTCTCTCAACTGCCGCAGTTCGCCGCCAATTTCTTTCAAGGTTCGGGACTGACGCCTTTGACCGTCCTGTTCGGGATGGTTGCCCTCTACATCTTGCTCGGTTTTGTCATGGACTCGCTCTCCATGATCCTGCTCACCGCACCAATATTCTGGCCCATCATTGCCGGCCTTGATTTCGGAATGGACGTTGAAAGCCTGAAAATCTGGTTTGGCATAATCACTCTGATCGTCGTGGAAATGGGGCTTATCACACCACCGGTCGGGTTGAATGTTTTTGTGATCAACACGCTCGCCAAAGACGTGCCGATGATCGAGACATTCAAAGGTGTTGTGCCATTCATCATTTCAGACCTGCTTCGCGTCGGTCTGATCATTGCATTTCCGATCATTGCGCTCTTGCTACCAGCGTTGATGGCAAATTAGCGATTTCCAACTCAGCTTTACCAATCAATGGAGAGCGGTGCATGACCCAGATCGAAACCGACGTTGCCATTGTCGGCGCAGGCCCATGCGGATTGATGTTGGCCATCGAGTTGGGTCGACGCGGCATTCGCGCCACAATTGTCGACCAGGAAGCCGGCGTTGCCACGGCTCCACAGGCCAATGCGACACAGGCGCGATCCATGGAGCACTACCGCCGCCTTGGCTTTGCGC
>JBPCWB010000125.1:0-5076 GCA_051009955.1 Hyphomicrobiaceae bacterium
GGCAAAAAGTTTGAAATCGTCAAGACCGATGCCGAGTGGCGCAAACTGCTGTCGCCCATGCAATACCGCGTGCTGCGCAAGCATGGGACGGAGCGGCCGTTCTCCAGTCCCTTGGACAAGATTTACAAGCCTGGTACCTACAAATGTGCCGGTTGCAAGCTGCCGTTGTTCTCGTCCGAAACCAAGTATGACAGCACGACAGGGTGGCCGAGCTTCTGGGCTCCGATCAAGAATGCCGTGGGAACAACCGTCGACTATTGGATCGGTTATGCGAGAACAGAAGTTCATTGCCGGCGATGTGGTGGCCACCTCGGTCACGTTTTCAAAGACGGACCGCCACCGACCGGGTTACGGTACTGCATGAACGGCGTGGCTATGCTGTTCGAGGCGGGAAAAAGCAAGAGCTAAGGGATAGGGCGCCTCGGTTAACTCTGAGGTGCCTGCCGAGATGTACAATCAAAGGTGATTTCATGCGAGTCCGATTGTTGGGTGCAACGTTGCTTGGTGTGATCGTTGGATCGGCATCGCTTGTTCCGTCGATAGCAGGTGACAAAACCGCGGCCAAGAGCGGCAAGCTCGCAGTCGCCACTTTCGCCGCCGGTTGTTTCTGGTGCACCGAAAGCGACTTCGACAAAGTCAAAGGTGTCGTCTCGACAACGTCCGGCTTCATGGGCGGGCGCGTCAAAAACCCGACGTACCGTCAGGTCGTGCGTGGCGGGACCGGGCACACGGAAGTCTTGCAGGTCAAGTACAATCCGAGTGTCGTTTCGTACAAGACGCTGCTGAAAGTCTTTTGGCGCAACGTCGACCCGTTCGACAAAGACGGTCAATTCTGTGATCGCGGTAACCAATACCGGCCGGAGATCTTCGTGCATACACGGGAGCAAGAGAAACTCGCAAAGGCGAGCAAAGCGTCAGTGATCTCCGCCAATCGATTCAAGAACAAGGTCATTGTGCCTGTGACGAAGGCCTCCGCATTCACGGCGGCCGAGAAATATCACCAGAACTTCTACAAGAAAAACCCGGCGCATTACTGGCGCTATCGCATCGGCTGCGGTCGTGACCGGCGCCTCGAGCAGATCTGGGGCAAGAAGGCAAAATCATAGGCCGCGTTTCGCCACGCTCATGAACGAAGCACCGGCTGTCGGCCTTTCATCCAATCGGTTCGTCGGCGCAGCGCACTTGAACAACCATTCTTTCTGTATTTGAAAACAAACGTATTCGGGGCCGCAGCTGATTCAGCGCGGCCCCGACTCTTTCTCCTCATGCTCTCAGGCCAACTTCAGCCGCCTATTCGGCTGCCTCCCGTTGCCCGGCCAGAACCTGGTCGGCCAGCCGGCCTGTCAGTTCGGCCAGATGATCGAACGTGGCAAGGTACGTCCCGACGCCTGCCGTCGCCGACCTCAATTCAATAATGAGGTCCTCGATCTCTGCCGCTGGAATATGAGCCTGGACGACATCCCACCCCGGCCAGCCTTCGCGGCCGTCAAATCCAAGGATCTGACCGCGGCGCTGTGAGATCATGGCATTGATCCGTGGCGTTGCCTCACTGGGAACCATGACCTCGACGGCCATTATCGGTTCCAATAGCACCGGACTGCACTCCGGCATGCCTTCGCTCATCCCCAATCGGCCGGCCAGGCGAAATGCCATGTCTGACGAGTCGACCGAGTGGTAACTGCCATCCTTGAGGATGACTTCGACGTCGACGACCTTGAACCCAAGCGGGCCGGTCTCGAGGAAGTCCTTCGCGCCGGCCTCGACGGACGGAATGTACTGCTTGGGAACCGCACCGCCGACAATCGTGTCCGAAAACTTGAATCCACTCCCCCTCGGCAATGGTTTGATTTCCAAGACAACGTCGCCAAACTGACCGCTGCCGCCGGACTGCTTCTTGTGCCGCCCGCGAACCGTCGTGCCCTTACGGATCGTCTCCTTGTACGGCGTCATACGTTTGTTGCGATTGATTTCGACGCCATACTTGCGCGTGAGGCGCTCGGCGGCGACGCGCAAGTGCATTTCACCCTGCCCCTTGAGAAGCATTTGGTGCGTATCGGCATTTTGTTCGACCAGCAGTGTCGGGTCTTCATCCGCCAGTTTGGACAGTGCCGCGGACAGCTTCACTTCGTCCTTGCGATCTTTAATCGAAATGGCGGAGGCGAACACTGCTTCCGGGACGCTGCCGGATTGGATCTGATCGACAGGATCCTTGCCACACGTGATTGTCTCGCCGGTGCGGATGGCGTCGAGACGCCCGAGGCCAACGACATCGCCGGCGGCAGCGGCATCGCGCTTCTTGGGCTCCTGCGCCAGCATTTCGAACACACCCGAGATTTTGTCGTCCGCGTTGGGTCCGACAACTGGCGTGCCGTCTGCGAAGCTGCCCGAAAACACCCGCGCCACCGAGATCTTGCCCGCGTGAGCCGTATGAATTGACTTGAGGACATAAGCGGCACTGTCAGGCGGCGACCCAAACAACCGTTCAACCGTTGTCTCGACTGTTGGAACTTCATGGCGCAGCGCCTTAAGCAAACGCACGATGCCATTGCCATTTTCCGCTGAGCCGAGGAACACCGGACAGATCTGACCGGCACGCATCTCCTGAGACAGATCCTCGAAGACACGATCAAGTGGCGGCTCCATGTCGGAGAGCAATTGCTCCATCAATTCATCGTCGTAGTCCGCCAGCTTTTCGAGCATTTCGAAACGGGCTTCCTGCTCGCGGTCAAGAATGCCGGACGGCATTTCGACCACTTCGGATGCCGCGTGCTCGCGATATACGAATGCGCGTTCGAGAGCGAGGTCGACGAAACCGGTCGCAATGCCATTCTCCCAGATCGGAATCTGGCGCAGCACGAGCGGCAATGCGCTCGCTGGCTGCAGCACCGGAACAAGGTCGCGAACCGGTGTATCAAACGTGTCGATCTTGTTCAGGAACAGCATATGCGGAATGCCCTGATCTTCCAGGTTCTTGAATATCACCTGGAGGGCGGCAACCCGCTTCGGATCCGGCTCACAAACAACAATTGCTGCGTCGCAAGCGGCGAGGGCCGGCAGCGCTTCCTGCTGAAACTCGACCGAACCTGGGCAATCAATAAAGGTGTACTTATCGCCAAGAAACTCAGTCTCGGCAAAATTGAGCTCGACGCTCATTCCGTGTTCACGCGCCTCGGCGCTTGCATCGCCGACGGTGCTACCGTCGGATGTTTTGCCTTGCCGCGGAATCTTTCCGGTCCGCGCCAGAATGGCATCAAGCAATGACGTCTTTCCGCTGAGAAATGGCCCTACGATTGCAATGCAGCGGGTGCTACGGCCGGATGGGCCTCTCGGGCCTTCGGGTTGCCCCATTTGTCTCCTCCTTTTGCCCAGGCGTCGACACATGCCGCGCCCGCGCCTGGGAGGAAGACGCGGCGTTCGTATGTTTGCGCTCAATTGCCGCAAGCGCAAGCTTGAACTCGGGTTGGCAAAGCAATTCGGGGGGCGGCTTGCCGGCCGATTCTGGAATATCCCCGATTTCGCATGGGAACTTCCTCAATTAACTAGCTGATAACGTTGCGCAAATATGTTGATCTGTGTCGCTGTCGGAAAAGTCGCAGCGTGAAGTGCCTGATTCACCACCGAATCGACCGCAAGAATTCGCTTGACGTGCGTCAAAATGGCACCAAAACTAAAGAACGAAGGTCTGAAAACGAGTGTCTTACATGCGTTCGAGTTGGTTCCATGGGTCGCAATAGATTGAAGCGCGCTGCGCAGGCCGCGGGTTTTGCAATGGTCAACCCCGACGATTTCCAATCATCGGGTGACATTGGGTGGTCCGCGGACGTGCCTCCCGATGGCGCGAGCATGTCGTCCAGTCAGCAGGGATCCGCGCCGGCGGCCGTGCTCCTTCGCCGCTCAACAACGGACAAGCAGCAGGTTCGTTATTCGACGGCGTCGCAATGGTTTGGCTTCTTCACGAGCCGGTCGACAGCCTAGGACAGCGCATCCTCTTCGGGCAAGGCGTCATCCGCCAACCACTCCAAAACCGGATCGAAGTTTCGCGAGATCCACAGATGGCCGAAATCGGGTCGGTGGATGTTCTTTGCATGCGGCATCTCTTGGCAAAGACGCTGCGCAGCAGCAATCGGAACATTTCGATCGTCGCCACCGGTCCATACGGTTACCGGGCACTGGACGTCGGCGGGATCGACTTGCCAGGCACGCGCGAATAGATCCATGTCGGTGACGGCTCCGTTGACCCTGCGCCGCAAGCCCTCCGCGAACGTTGTGCCTACCATCTGGCGCAGCGCCGGTGTGCGCATCAGCTCTCTGTCGGCCGGGCCGGCGCGCAGTGTTGCGATGCGCATGGCCAGGCTGGGAGAACACAGCGCGATCGCGCGGAAGAGCTCGAAGATCAGTCGGACAGCGCCTGGTACTTTCGGCAGCACCCGGAAACACAAGGCATGAAATCTACTGATGGGACCGCTGGTTTGCGCTGTCGCGACGCGTGCCACTGGCGCCACGAGAGCCAGTCCGGTGACCTTATCGGGATACCTGGCGGATAGTGCGGCGGCAAACGGACCGCCACCCGATATGCCGACAACGGCGAAACGCGCGCTGCCGCAGTGTGCCATGAGTTGCACGGCATCCTCGGCATAGGCGACGAGAGATGGCCGCGGATGCTGATCCGTCAATCCATATCCCCATCGGTCCGGTGTGATCAGGCGCAGCCCGAGTTGACCGGCAGTGGCATGAACAAAGCGGTATTTCAGTCGCGAACCGGGCGTGCCGTGCAAGGCCAGAACTGGTTGCCCATCGCCGACACCGTATTCCCGCCAGCAGAGCCGGCGGCCATCAGCGAGCCGCATCTCAAAGTCGCGATCGGGATCCGTTGCTGCCACATCGAACCACCCTTCCAGGCGCCCGCCGTCATGACCTGCGCCGCCGCGAGATGGTCAAGCTCAACACCGCCATCGCAACGCATCCCATGCGTGCCGCGCGCCAAAAGCTGCCGCGTTGCAGGGCATCGCATTGACCGACGTGACTATTGCCTGTTCGCGAACCAACTCAGCCTAGTCCAAATTGCCACAAAAGCGC
>JBPCWB010000126.1:0-8488 GCA_051009955.1 Hyphomicrobiaceae bacterium
ATGCCTTTCTTCAGGAACTAACACCGTTCATCTGGCGCAAGTACCTGGACTATGCAGCCATTGCCGATGTCCACGCCATGAAACGGCAAATCCACGTACATCGTGGTTTCAGCGAAATTGCCGTCGCCGGACACAACATCAAGCTCGGGCGCGGCGGAATTCGCGAGATTGAGTTCTTCGTTCAAACCCAGCAACTCATCGCCGGTGGCCGCCAACCGGACCTGCGCTCACGCCAAACCCTCGTGAGTCTCGAGCGACTTGCGGAACGGGGCTGGATCAAACCAGAGACTCGCGATGACCTAGATGCAGCCTACCGTTTTCTGCGCTGGCTAGAGCATCGCATTCAGATGGTCGCCGACGAGCAAACGCACCAATTGCCGGCACAGCCCGAGCAGTTGGAGATTTTTGCACGCTTTTGCGGTTATGAGACCACCGCCATCTTCGAAGTCGAGGTCCGCCGCCGACTGGAAATAGTGCAGCGCCACTATTCGGCGCTGTTCGAGGATTTGCCGCAGCTAAGCATGGCCTCCGCCAATCTCGTCTTCGCAGGTGAGGACGACGATCCCGAAACCGTCACAGCCCTGTCGTCCATGGGTTTTCAGCGCCCCTCTCAGGTTATCGGGATCGTGCGCGCCTGGCACCGCGGCCGCTACCCGGCCGTTGCTTCCGAAAAATCGCGGGAACGGCTAACCGAAGTTCAACCACTTCTCATCGAGGCGCTCTCCGATACCGTCGATCCAGACGCTGCACTCATCGGATTCGACCGATTCCTGTCCAAGCTTCCGACAGGCATTGCCCTGTTTGCGCTGCTGAAGGCTCAACCCGAAATGATGACCTTGCTGGCCACAATCGCCGGCAGTGCACCACGTTTGGCCGACATCCTTAGCCGGCGCAGGCGCGTGTTCGATGCGGTTCTGGATCCGCGTATCATTGGAGCCGCACCGGAACCAAACGAGATTGCAACAATCGTCGCCGACGAACTCGGCGGCGCGGACAGCTACGAAGAGGTTCTCGATCGGGCAAGGATCATCGGCGGTGAGCAGATGTTCCTGGTCGGCGCCCGCATTCTCTCGGGCGTTCTTAGCGCAACACGCGCCGGCGAAATCTACGCTTTGATCGCGGAAGAATTGATCCGCGCGCTGCACGCGGCAGCGGAAGCGGATTTCTCGATCCGCCACGGAACCGTGCAGGATGGGGCGATGGGCGTCATCGCCATGGGCAAGCTCGGCGGTTGGGAAATGACGGCATCGTCAGATCTCGACTTGATCACGGTTTACGACTTCGATCCGGACTGCAAGGTATCCGACGGCCGCTCACCACTCTCTGTCAACGAATACTACGCCCGACTTACGCAACGTTTGATCAGCGCGCTTTCGGCACCAACGACACAGGGCCTATTGTATGATGTCGACCTGCGGCTGCGGCCATCTGGCCAAAAAGGGCCGGTCGCGACCCAACTCTCGGGATTTATCGACTACCAGACGAACCAGGCCTGGACATGGGAACATCTGGCGCTCACGCGCGCCCGAGTTCTGTCAGGCCCGCCGGAGTTGCGCCGACGTATCGAAGGCGCGATTCGATCGGCCCTGATGATCCCACGCGATCGCGCCAAGATTGCCACCGATGTTAGAGACATGCGCGCTCGTATCGAAGAGGAAAAGGGGACCGATAATATCTGGGATATGAAGCAGGTGCGCGGCGGCCTCGTGGACATCGAATTCGCATGCCAGTTCCTGCAGCTGGTGTACGCGGCGGAGCAGCCACAAATCCTCGATCAGAACACCCAACAGGCGTTAAAGAACCTCCGTGATGCCGGATATCTCTCCGCGGCCGCAACATCAGTACTATTGGACACACATAGCCTTATTCAGGACCTCGGCCAGGTCACTCGGCTGTGTTTTGAAGGCCCGTTTGATCCGCACAAAGCCCCGGATGGCTTGAAACAACTCCTCGCCATTGTCGGAAATGAACCAACTTTTTCGCAGCTCGAGGCACGATTGCGGCAAGCCCTTGACGATAGTGCGGCAACCTTTGAGGACATTATGAATTAATCTATTTCGCATGCGGGCGCGACGGGTTTGGTATCGCCCGGCCGTTGATGTTCATAGGGGCGATTGATGAACATCGAGCGAAAAGTGAGGACAATTGATGCCCAGTAAGAAAATCTGGATTATTGCGGGAGTGTTGTTTGCCGGTGCAGGTGCGACGGCGATAGCGGCACACGGCTTTCGCGGTGGATCTGGCTACGGCGGCCGCCATCACTCCGACATGCACGGATTTGACCGTGGCGACTACAGGCGGCACGGACGGCGCGACCGCGGCCCCGTCGACAAACAGGCTTACGACGCACGTTCGCGAGCCCGTTTTGCGGAAATGGATGTGAATAGCGATGGCACGATCGATGCCGACGAAGCAAAGGCGGTCGTTGAGCGCCGGATGCAGCGTCGTCAGCGGCGCGCAGGCCGCAGCGGACGGCGGTTTGCCGAAAGGATGACACGACGTTTCGACATCGACAAAGACGGTAAGGTACTGCGCGACGAATTCGACAGTCGTATCAAAGAAATCTTTGATCGTGCAGATCTCGACAGCGACGGGCGTATCACGGATGCCGATCTACCGCCGATGATGCGAGGCCGCAACGTCTTGAGCGGCAAGACGAGTTGGGGACACAGGGGTCGTCGACGTGGCGCGCGGTTCTTGCGTTTCTTGCGTGGCGCGGATCGTAACGGCGATGATGTCATAACGTTCGACGAAGCCAAAGCAGTAGCAGCCCAAAAGTTCAGTCAATTCGACCGTAATCAAGATGGAACGATCGACAGTGCTGATCTCGACAGTCTGAACACCGAGATCATCGACTATCGCATTCGTCGGTTTATGCATCGTTACGGCGCGTCGGGCAATGGTCAATTGACTCTCGAGCAATTTATGAAGTTCCGCAATGAGCGCTTTGCACGAATGGACTCCAACAGCGACGGAGAACTTTCGCGCGATGAACGGCCTCACATGCGCGGCCACAAACATGGCGGCCATCGCTCGCGCCATCACCGCGGTCGTGGCTATCATCGCGGTGGCCGGGACGGTCGCGGACCGCACATGCGTGGTGGATCAGACGAGCGGCAACTGTGATGCCGCTTAAGCCGGACGGTTTGCGACAATGGGAAGACCTGCAATAGTCGCAAATGCCAAGTACGCATTTGGCAGATCAGCAGGTGCCATGGCAAGTCAGGACGCGCAGCAACTGGCAGCGGCAGGAGACGGGGATGCGACAGCGTTCCGGTCTCTTGTCGATGCGCATATGCGCTCCGTGGTTGCCACGACGCGGCGGATTTTGCGCGATGAAGCGGAGGCCGAGGACATCGTGCAGGAGACGTTTCTGCGCCTGTGGCACGCGGCCTCCGATCTCGACGTCGGCGATACGGGCATTCGTCCCTGGCTCAACCGGGTTGCGGTCAATCTGGCTATCGACCGCCTCCGTGCTAGAAAACGGCTCGATGTCACGGATGACCTTCCGGAAATCGAGGTCGGTCCCGAACAAGTCCAATCTTTGGCCGATCAGGATACGGCGGCCCAGGTCCGTGACGCCCTGCAGTCCCTGCCGGAAAGGCAACGACTGGCCTTGACGCTGTTTCACTTTGAAGAATTTAGCCAAAAAGAAACTGCCGACGCTCTCGAGATCACGGAAGAAGCCCTCGAGTCGCTTCTGGCGCGCGGGCGCCGAGGTCTTAAGCAGCGACTTCAGGATCAATGGCGTGAACTTCTAGCAGCGGTAAGGTAGGCAAGGGCATCCGATAGGTGAGAACGATGACCAATATCAAAGATCGCAACGAACTCCTGATTCGGTTGACCGAAGTCGTCGATGCCTATGGCGCAGACCAATCCCGTTGGCCGGATGCCGATCAGGCGCTACTGCGCACCATTGTGACGTCTGACGTCCAGGCTCAGCGACTTTTGCGCGACGGCGCTGCACTCGATCGGATTCTGTCGCTCGCACAAGATTGCGATGCCTCCGTCGCTCCTCCGAAGAGTTTGGCGGATCGAATCATGGTCCGAATCCACGAACACGCGGACCGAGGCAGCGGCGAACCGGCCCAACGTTCGGCGGAGATTGTCATTTTGCCGAAACGGAAAAGCTCTTCAGGCGCACCAATAAGTGCTTCGGAGCCGGTCCGGACCAGATGGATGGCCGCCGCAGCACTCGCTGCGTCTCTCCTCATTGGCATCGTGGTGGGGCAGTCTGGTACGCTCGCAACGACGACTCAGGCGGCGTTTCAGCTGGCCGGCCTCGCCTCCGTGAGTGAGTCAACGGCGTTGGATGAGGAAGACTACGGAATCGATTTCGAGGGGCTACTATGACGTCAACCAACGATGGTGCTGGGACACACGGCAGCCGTCGCACCAACCGATGGCTATGGACGGGCCTCGTGGTATCGCTCGCCGTCAATCTTCTCGTTGTTGGTTTCATGATTGGCGCCGCCTGGCACCGCGGCGGACACAGGGGCGGCGATCATCGCCACTCGTTTAAAGCCTTTATGCGACAATTGCCGGACTCGCGTCGCGCGCAGCTCCAGCAAAGACTTCGCGAAAAGCGCGAATCCCTGAAGACTTACCGACAGCAACTGCGCCAGACCAACACCGAGTGGGAACGAACGCTCGTCGCCGACCCATTCAACCTGGAGGCGTTCACGTCAGCGAACCAGAAGGTTCATGAGTCTCGCGCAGCATTTGGCGGCAAACGCGCCGAAATCGTTCCGGCCCTCGTCGCCACCATGACGGCGGAAGAGCGCCAAAAGTTCCTCAATTGGCATAAACAGCGTCGTCGGCGTTGGCGAGGACGCCGCTAACCGTGGCCACCAGAGCCTGACGTTCTTCGCAGGACAGGTGACCGACGTGGGAGTTGGTCTATAGCGGCAATTCACTATCCCAAAGGCAGCTCATGTTGTAGCGACCGGTCAAAAATCATTCGGCAGGACCATCCCCGCACATCTTCGTCCTCAAACCACAAGTTACCGTCGGCGCAATGAAACTGAAGCGCGGCAAGTGACGACTTGAACTCGGCATCCGCACGCCGCCTATCCTCAGATGGAGCCGCATCGTCCTCCCGCAGAACAGTCAATGTAAATGTGGCCGTCGCGTCATCGTCCGCCACGTCAATCAGGACCCGGTCATCAACGCCGGCGTATTGGGCAGCGACACCGAGGAGATGGACCAGCAACTCGTCCAATGCTTCCTGATCACTCCACACACTCAGATTGGGAGAGCCTGACTGAGTCACCTCGACTGAGAAACCATGATGCTCTGGTTCAGTGGACTGTATGGCCCGACGGACCGCTGCATCCAGATCCGTCGGGCGCTTCCGATGCGTTCGGCGCCTGTCGGCCAAAGCCGATGTCACCGTCAAGGCGTTGTCCGCGGCAGCCAGCACGCGCTGCGCGCTCTCACTGATATGGTCAAGATACTCGCGATATCGATCGTTGCCCACCGGCCCGAACATTTCGCGGCGCATGACCTCTGCGAACCCCAACACTGCATTGAGTGGCGTGCGCAACTCGTGCCGGAATTGCCGTGATAGCGCCGCCAGTTCCCTGACACCGCCAGGCGCTGTGAAGTCGGTTCCACTTTGCGCACGCGCCCCTCGTGCACAGACAATGCCCGTCTGCGTCATTCCTCGCCCTGCCCCATTGAAAAGTCATGCAGCCCGATGATCCGACACCCCGCGCGTTCGAATCACAAGTACAGTTCAACGTATTCGCCCGCTTGTGTCGAGGAGAATAAATCAAATTTGTGGCAAAAGATCATTTTTCGTCGTCGATCATTTTCGATGCAATTTCATACACATCTCGCGATAGGCCAACATTTCGTGAGATCTTTACCAGGGCCGCCTTTGCCCGCCCTCGCCGCGACGGATCCATCGACCGCCAAGATCGAAATGCATTTAGCATGCGGGCCGCTATCTGCGGATTGATCCGGTCCAGCGCGAGCACCTGCTTGGCAACAAAATCGTAACCTAGCCCGTCCGACCGATTGAATTGCGATGGGTTCTGCATGGCGAAACTTCCGATCAAAGCTCGCACCTTGTTTGGCGTCTTGAGCGAAAACTGGTCATGACGAAGCAGCTTCTTGACCCGGCCCAGTGTGCCTTTGGCCGGCGCCGTCGCCTGCACCGCAAACCAGGTATCGATGACAAGATGGTCGTCCTGCCATCGCGCGAAAAACGCATCCAGGGCTGGTTGTCTCGCGCTTCCACCGTAAGCACTCAGCAGATAGAGCGCATGCGCCTCGTCGGTCATATTGTCCGCACGATCAAAGTGAGCAACAAGGCGCGCCTTGTCGTTTGCCTTGCCGCGTGCCGTGAGAAGCGTGAGTGCGGCATTGCGGAGCGCGCGCCGGCCGGCACTCGCAGCATCCGGGCTGAAGTCCGCGTGGTCCTCGGTTGCCTCGTAGATGTGTTCAAGTTCCGAACCGATCCGATGGCTCAACGTCTTGGCGAATAACGACCGCGCATCATGAATGGCGTCCGGATCAACGTTGCGCGCGACCTCGCGCGCGATGTCTGACTCACTCGGCAGCCGCATCAGCTCGGCACGATAGGCAGCGTTGAGCCTTTCATCCATCAACGCATGCACCAGCGCGCTGGCGTAGGAGTTGACGCGATCGACATACTTCTTGGGCTCACGTGCCTTGCTCAGCTGCACCAGGATACGGCTGGCATAGTCGACCGTTGCCTGCCACCGCGAGAATAAATCGGTGTCATGCGTCATGAGATACGCCAGATCGCGATCGGACTGGTCCGCGACCAAAACGACTGGCGCCGAGAATCCTCGCAGGAATGAAGGAACCGGACGCTGCGGAACATTAACGAAACGAAATTTCTGGTTGCGTCGCGTGACGTGCAAGACCCCGTCCCGGACATCATCGCCATTGCTGAGCTGTAACGGCGTGTCTTTGCCGTCAGGTCCGAGCAGCCCCATTTTCAGCGGTATATGAAGCGCGCGCTTCTTGGCCTCGCCCGGCGTCGGGGGCAGTACCTGATCGACGATCAGTTCGGCCGTCTGACGCTTAGCATCGTATTCGAATTTGCAGACAAGTTGCGGCGTGCCGGCCTGGCGATACCAGATCTTGAACTGCTTCAGCGACAGTCCATTGGCCTCCTCGAAGCATGCAAGAAAATCCTCGATGGTTGCCGCATCGCCATCGTGACGATCGAAATAGAGCTGCATGCCGCTACGAAAGCCGTCGGCTCCGCAAATGGTTAGAATCATCCGGACCAGTTCGGCGCCCTTTTCATAAACGGTTGCTGTGTAAAAGTTATTGATCTCGATGTAGCTTGCCGGCCGAACCGGGTGGGCGAGCGGGCCCATGTCTTCGGGGAACTGGTTCGCGCGGAGTTGACGGACACTTCCGATGCGCTCCACTGTGCGGTCACGCTCATCGGCGGTAAATTCCTGATCCCGGAAAACCGTCAGCCCTTCTTTTAGGCACAGTTGGAACCAATCACGGCAAGTGATGCGGTTGCCAGTCCAGTTGTGGAAGTACTCATGCGCAACGACGGACTCGATCGCCGTGTAGATGAAGTCAGTTGCCGTCTCGGGCGAGGCCAGGATCAAGCGGTCATTAAAGATGTTGAGCCCCTTGTTCTCCATCGCTCCCATATTGAAGTCAGAGACGGCAACAATGTTGAACACGTCGAGGTCATACTCGCGATCGAAACGGCGTTCGTCCCAAGCCATCGAACGCTTGAGCGAGTCCATTGCCCAGCCACAGCGGCTTTCCTTGCCAGGCTCGACATAGATCCTCAGATCGACGGATCGCCCGGACGTGGTCCGATACGTTGACGCGATCGACGCCAGATTGCCACCAACGAGGGCAAACAGATAGGAGGGCTTCGGGAACGGGTCACGCCACACGGCGTAGTGTCGCTTGCCGCCCTCAAGTGTTCCCCGTTCGACCGGATTGCCATTTGACAGCAATGTCGCCGCCTGATCGATGTCCGCTTCAATCCGCGTCCGATAAGTCGCCAGGATATCCGGCCGATCAAGAAAGTACGTGATCCTGCGAAAGCCTTCCGCCTCGCACTGCGTACAATAAATCCCTTTTGAGCGGTAGAGACCGCTCAAAGCCGTATTGGCCTCCGGATTGATAACGGTCGTAATGTCGAGGCGGAATGGACCGTCGGGCACGCCCGGTACGATCAATTCGCTGTCAGTCACCGAGTAGCCACCTTCCTTCAGGACCTTGCCGTCCAGGCGGATCCGCTGCAGCGATAACTGCTCGCCGTTGAGGCGCAACACCCTGGATCGGTTGGCCACATCCGGATTTGGTCGCAACCGCATTCGTGAGCGGACCGTGGTTGCGGTCGGGTGCAGTGAGAAGTCTAGATCGACTTTGTCAACGAGGTAGTCCGATGGCCGGTAATCCTTAAGCCGGATCGGACGTGGCATTTCGGTTTTCATCGTTTGCTGCTCACTGCAATTGACATCGACTTGATCAG
>JBPCWB010000127.1:0-6632 GCA_051009955.1 Hyphomicrobiaceae bacterium
ATGAGCAGAGGACAATTGCGGTTGCGGCACTCGCCAGCGCGATCGGTCCGGACGGCATGACGGGCGGTCAGCAGCGCGATCTGTTTCCGTTGGGGACCGACCTGGCCGATATCGAGATCACACACGCTATGAAAACCGGGGCGCTTTTTGCGGCTGCCGCCGAAATTGGGTGCATCGTCGCGGGGGTCAGTGGCCCACACAAGTGGATGCTGAGCGACTTCGGCATGTTGCTCGGTAAGGCCTTTCAGGAGTTTGATGATCTTCTCGACAAATGTGCCGATCTCCCGAGCCTTGGCAAGGATACCGACCAGGACGCCAACACGCCGACGATCGTCGATCTCCTAGGTCACGAAAAGGCGGAGCGGCGTGCTTTGCGCCAGATCGGCATGGCATTTGAGTGCCTCGATGCGTCAGCGGCCAACGGCGCCGAATTGCGCCGCTACGTCCTCGATCTGACTCGTTTGATGCGCGCCCAGATCGCCAGAACGGAAATCCAGCCGATGAACCAATGAAGCGGCTGTTGCCCAGCCTGAACGGGCGCGCGAGCGGCATTGGTTCCATCTCAAGTGATCAGCCTGCTAGGCGACTTTTTCGAGCTTCTGCAAAGTGCGCAAATAGTCGGGTTGGGGTTGGTCACCATGGCTGGACGGCCAGTTCGTATATCCGACTTCTCCGACATAGATATCGCCGCGCGAATCAACTGCCAGTCCATGCGGCGCAAGAAATTTGCCTGTTTCGAGGCCAGGCCCCTCCTCACCACCGAGGCGGGCAATGAGCTTGCCTTCGTTCGTGACGATGCTGAGCCGCGGGCCCAGATTCGGGACGTCGCGATTGACCGCCATGCCGGGTCCGAGTTCGCCGATGATGCAGTGCTGGCAACGCCCGCGGGGCATATAGAGACCGCAGGGCCGGTGCAGGTTGTTCCACTGTGTCTCATATTTCCCGTTGCTGTCGAACACCTGGACGCGATGGTTTTCCCGATCCGCCACGTACACCCAGCCATCCTCATCTGCCACGATGTTGTGGACGATATTGAATTGACCTGGATCGCTTCCCGGCTCGCCCCAAGACAACGCCAGTCTTCCGTCCGGCGTATATTTGTGCACACGGGCATTGCCATATCCGTCAGAAACAAAAATGTGATTGTCGGGTCCGAGTGCCGTGTGTGTGCATCGGTGGAAAGGTTCGCCGCTCATGAAGGGAGCGGGTTCCCCCGGAATGCCAAGCTCCAGCAGGACCTTGCCCTCCGTCGTGCATTTTTTCATCGTATGTGTGCCGTCGTCCGTACAGTACAGCGCGTCGTCGGGGCCGATGTGCAGACCGTGCGCGCGATCGAACAAATCTTCGCCCCACGCTCTCAGGAAATTGCCCTCGCGATCGAAGACGATCATGGGATGTTTGCCGCGATTGAAAACGTAGACCTGGTCCGTGCTGTCCACGGCAACGGCGGCGACGTCGCGAAACTCCCAACCATCGGGCAACTTGGCCCACGTATCGTTGACGCGATATTGATGTTCGCCGCTGCCGAGAATGACTGACATTTGCGCTTCTCCCTGAACGTCTTCTCTAATGATGTGGTCCGTGCCGAGTGCGATCTGGCTCCTGGTCTGACACGATGATTGGCCTCTCAGCTCATCTCGACCACGATGTTGCCACTTGGATCGAGCTGCGCCCGCGCGCCCGGAGCAACGACGCACGTTGCATCATATTCCTCCACGATCAATGGTCCTTCGATGCTTGATGCCAAATCGGAGCGCCTCAGAACCGGCGTTTCGAGCCAACCGTGCGGGCGGCCGAAATAGACCTTGCGCGGCGGCCCCGCGGCAGGCTCGTTGCGGCTCGAGGTAACGCGGTCCGGTACGCCTCCGTCGTCGCGAAGCCCGAGCCCCAGAACCTGGATTGACACCAACTCGACGGGTTCATCCGATCCCGCCCGATGGCCATAGGTGCGCTCGTGTTCGATATGGAAGGCCTCTTCGAGGGCGGCCAGTGTTTCGGATGTCACTGTTCCGTCCATTGTCGGCACTACGAGCTCGTAGCTCTGGCCCTTGTAGTGCAGGGCTGCGAAGCGACGCAGCTGGGCTGTCGCGCCGACAAATCCTTCCGAATTGAGTTGCTTTGTTGCCTGGTCTTCAAGCTCCCGCCAAGCAGCTGCGACTTCACTCACGTCGGCATCGCGCGTTACGCGACGCATCGTTCGCGAATAATGATGTTCGACATCGGCGTAGAGCAGGCCGAATGATGAAAAGAGACCCGGAGCGGGTGGCACGATAATTCGCTTGATACCGAGTGCGGCTGCCATCTCACAACCGAACAACGGCCCATTGCCGCCGAACGAGAACAAAGCGAATTCACGTGGATCACGTCCGCGCTCCGTCGACACGGCACGAATGGCTCGGATCATGTTGGATGCCGCGATGCGATAGGCACCGAGGGCGGCATCCTCGAGCGTCAATCCGATGGCGACGGCAACGGTGTCATTGAAGACTTTGTGTGCTTTTTCTGCATTGATCGGGAGGGCACCGCCGACGAGGTGGCTGGGGTTGAGATAGCCGAGGACAACATTGGCGTCAGTGACGGTTGCAACTTCACCTCCGGCGTCATAGCAAACCGGTCCCGGGACAGCGCCGGCCGATTCGGGACCAACCTGCAGCGCGCCGCCGGCGTCGACGCGGACCAAGCTGCCGCCGCCTGCGCCGACTTCCGCCAAGTCGATTGCGGGGACGCGCAACATGTATCCAGCGCCCGAGAGCAAGCGAGAGCCAATCATGATGCCGGCGCCAACAGCATACTCCTGTGCGCGCATCACGTGGCCGTCTTCGACCAGCGACGCTTTGGCTGTGGTGCCACCCATGTCGAACGTGATGATCTTGGCAAGGCCTTTGGCCTTGGCCACGGCTTGAGCTCCGACAACACCTCCAGCCGGGCCCGACTCGATGATGTTGATCGGCCGTTCGGCCGCCGCCGTGTCGGTCGTCAGCCCACCGTTGGACTGCATCAGAAGCAGCGGGGCAGGTATGCCGGATTGGTTCAGCCCCAGCCGTAGCGCTTTGAGATAAGTCGTCACGATCGGCATAACGTAACTGTTGATGACGGTTGTCGACGTGCGCTCGTACTCCTTGATCTCCGGCAGCACCTCGTAGGAGATGCATATCGGCAGATCCGGTGCCAGTCGCTGAGCGATCTCTTTGATCGCGCGCTCGTGCCTCGGATTGTTGAAAGAGTTGATCAAACAGACGGCGATCGCTGCGACGCCTTCATCCAGCAACGCCCGAACCTCGCGCTCAGCGCCGTCGACATCAAGTGGCCGTTCGACGATGCCGTCAGCTGTAATGCGCTCGTCAACGGTCCGTCGCAAGAATCGCTTGACGAGCGGTGGCGGCTTCTCCCAGGCAATGTCGTAGAGGCGCGGCATACGCAGTGTTCGCAGTTCGAGGATGTCTCGGAAGCCACGCGTCGTAATGAGGCCGACTTTGGCGCCCTTGCCTTCGAGGATGGCGTTAGACGCCACCGTCGTACCGTGGCGGATTTCGGCTATGGCATCACCGAGCAACCCGACCTCGGCAAAGACCTCTGTAAGGCCATTGACGATTGCCGAGGAGTAGTCGTCTGTGCTCGAAGAAATCTTCTTCGTGTGGATACTGCCATCGCTGCCAAGCAGGACGATGTCAGTGAATGTGCCGCCAATGTCGACGCCAATCTTATAGGAAATTGCGTTCGCCATGCCGCGCTACTCCGCTGCCTGCCTGCGCAACGTGCTTGGCATTTTGCCTCGTTGCACGGCTGGCGCGTCCGACCAATTGCGACTTTGCCGGATCTGTTCCCGCCGCTCTGCAGTCGCATCAACGTCGATGGTCCACGACGCCGTGTCGATGACAACGCCATAGTCCATGGCGGCACGGTCGGCGGAGAGGAAGTCGTTGCGCACATCTTCCAGGATGGCATCCGGATCGCGCTCCAGCGGGTCGCCCCAGCCGCCGCCGCCAGCATGGACATGGCGGAACCGGTCGCCCTTCTTGAAATCCATTGTCAGTTTCGACGTGACCGGTTGCATGTCTTTGCCGGCATGGCCGAACCAGTTTTCCGCAGCAGCTCCCGCGCTGCCGCCGTAAAGGCCGAACGGCTGGAATACTGCACGATCGGCCCGCACCTGCAGCGTAGCCTCGTCTGCCTCGAGGCGATACTCACGGGCATAGGGGACACCGCCACGATACTTGCCGGCGCCGGCTCGGTCCGGCTGAAACTCATACGACAGGATGGAGATCGGCTGTTCGGCCTCGGTTACTTCCACCGACGGCAGCGCCATGTTGGCAAACATATGGCTGTTGCCATTCAGGCCGTCGGCCCAAGGCCGCGCGCCCCATGCGCCGCAGGTGAAGTCGACATACACAAACGGTTTGCGCGCGCGGTCGTAGCCGCCGACGGATATGCCTGTATTGCCGCCGTCTCCCGCCGCCTTCACCTTATCCGGCAGCATCATCGCCAGGGCGCCGAACATGCAGTCGACCATGCGAAATCCGGTGAGGCCGCGCGCCGCGCACGCCGCCGGCAGGATGCCGTTGCCGACCGTACCTTCCGGGCAAACGACCTCGATGGCGCGGAACACACCTTCATTGTTGGGTATGTTCTGAGGCAGAACCGATCGCACGCCGGTGTAGGATGCTGATTTGGTAAAGGATAGCGTGTTGTTAATGGCGCCGCGGACCTGGTCGTTGGTTCCCGTCCAATCGACGATCATATGATCATCCTGCTTGCGGATCGTCACGAACAATCGGATGGGGTGGCCGACGTCGATGCCGTCGTCATCGATCCAGTCTTCAAAGCTCCATTCGCCGTCAGGCAACGCCTGCAAGGCCGCCCGTGTTAGTCGCTCGGAATAGTCGATCGTTTCGTTCAGGAAGAATTTTGTTTGTTCCACTCCGAAGCGGTCAACCAATTCGGCAAATTGCTGTTCAGCAATGTGACACGCGGCCAACTGAGCACGCAGGTCGCCCTGCACCAGAACCGGAACCCGGACGTTTTTTTCGATAAACGTTATGATCGTCTGGTTGAGTTCACCGGCATTGTAGAGCTTCATTGGCGCGATGCGCAGACCCTCGGCGAAGATTTCCGTCGAGTCCGAGGCATTGGAACCGGCGACGCGGCCGCCGACGTCGGTGTGATGACAGACCGTGCAAGCGAAGGCCAGTCGCTCGCCATTGTGAAAGAGCGGCTTCATCACGAAGATGTCCGGCAAGTGCATGCCGCCGTCGAACGGGTCGTTCATGATGAAGACGTCGCCGGGCGCAATATCTTCGGCGAAATGCCTCATGATCGATTGCATGGCGGTGGGCACCGAACCAAGGTGTCCTGGCAATGTAAGACCCTGCGCGGCGAGACGGCCATCGCCATCGGCAAAACCGGTCGAATAATCCATGTTGTCTTTGAGAACGGCGGAATAGGTCGTGCGGAACACGGTTAGCGCCATTTCATCGGCAATCGAAAAAATTGAATTCTTGAAGAGCTCGAATGTAACGGGATCGTAGTTGGACGGCATGGGCGTATCCGGATGTTTCGGATGATGATCGAAGCTGAAACACGATGGTGCGCGATCTCGCGTGACCGAGCAAGGATTAGATCATCCTCCGGAATGCCAGGCCGTCGCTCAAATATCGACCTGTGCTGAGTCCAAGCGCGTGATCGCGATGTCTGTGCTGCAAGGTTTTGGTGGCGTTGGGCCGGGCGGCCGAGATGGAACGACAGCGTGAATCCGACGCCGGCAACGCGGTAGATATCAGATCAGTGTTACCGGGCGAAGTACTGCAGTGTGTAGACGAGCGCCAGGAGATGAAACAGCTGGTCCAAGCCGACCATGACGAAGAAGGCCCGCATGTTCTTCGCATCATAGTATTTCGCCGAGACCCGGCTCGTCAGGAAATCGGTGACGAGGTGCAAAGCGGCATTTGCAATAATGAACCAGCCGGCTGTTTCCGTCTGACCAAACAGGACGACTGCGGCCACGCTCAATACGATCGTGTAAGTTACGACATGGGCCAGGAGAGCGTTTAAGTTTCGGCTCTTCTGAGTCGCCATCCAGCTCGTCTGTAGGAGAAAGTCTCCGACCCAGTGCGTTACGAGAAGAACGGCGACCTGGTTGATTGTCGACAGTTCGAGCATCTAGCTTTTCCGTCTCGACCGATAAACCATTGTGCTCCTGTCGTGCCTGGAGGTCGGGCTTGCGCGGCCGCCGGACCAACCAATCATTTGTGTCTCAGTCTACATCGCAACCGAGGTATGGCGACGTTTGAGTCTGACGATGCCCGCCTTGTGCATTTCTTGTGGAGACAGGCTTGAGTCGCCGATGACAGTCTCGGACAACGGTGGACATGGCCGCTGGTGTAGGGTGAGAGCACGCCGACAGCAACAAAAAGCTGGTTCATTGCGATATGTCGCACCTGTACTGATGGCGGTGGAGCCACAGTTTGTCTGCCCTAGGTGACATGTTCCGTTGATAGGAATGTTGTCTCGGGCCAGCGACTTCCCGTCTCCTGCAATATGCATTGCCGTTCCCCGTCACAAATCTGCCAGCCTGCATCAGCCTCCGGGAAAAACAGTTTCTCGCCCCTGCCCGGGGCGGCGCGCCAGCGCCACTA
>JBPCWB010000128.1:0-5087 GCA_051009955.1 Hyphomicrobiaceae bacterium
CATCCCATCCTCTTTGTGGAGGAGACGCAAGCTGTGCCATTTATCTCCATGTGCGTCTCCCTTAGTGCCAACAACGTCATCCTTTGTTTTGACAATCATTTGCCGACCTTTCATCGATACAGATTGGTTCTGAAACACCTTAACGAAAAAATCTGCAATGTTCGAACTTGCCCACCGACAGAGAGAGGCCGCGTCAGTGTAGTTCGCCGTATGAGTGAGAGTGGAACATGCGCCAACTGCCACGTGGTTCCCTTGTCTGCTCACAAAACTACCGCTCAAGTTTCGATCGAGCAGCAGACAACAAGGCTCGGGAATACAACTTGTGAAACCCCAGGAGCACGTCGAACGCCCGACCTAGTGTTCGTTTGCCTGTTTCCTTGTTTGCAGCGGGAACGACAGCGGAACCAAAGTACAATCGTGTTCTTTCGCGAGGGGCTCCATGATTAGCTTCGACCATGAACCATGATCGTGTCCGACCAGATAAGTCACACATAAGCAACTGACGCTCTGTCCGTTTTTCAACACGCCATGCTGCGAAACGGTCAATCAATGCCATTCCCAATTCCCGTGCCTGTACATCGGTTGATGACCGGGAAGCTGCAAGTTTCAGGATCATTCGTTCAATCTTGAACAGCCGGGTCGTATAAAATGCCGTGACGAATTCTGGCAGGTCAACGCTGGCCGCAATATCCGTTGTGTAACAGTCGGTATAGCAATCTTGAGCGTCGGCGTAGCTGGTCAACAAAGTACCATAAGGAAGTGTCCGCGCCTCAATATTACTCCATAGGAATTTCATTGCCCACTCCGCATAAATCCCCCTTGGTTAGGGCAGTGTCCAGTTACCAGTTACAGTCACGTAGTCAGTCCATGTGCGCTTGACCTGATCTCTCGGACCAACCCGGCGTTCTATCTTAAACAATCCTCGTATTCCCACATATTTTCCCGTTCCACCGAGAAACCGACCCTTGCCGGCACCACCTTCGCCACCTGGACCGCAGGCACACTCTTCGTCCGAGGATTCAAATATTTTTTCTCCATCGCTGTCCGTATTCTCACAATAGATTTCAGCCTTGCTTATTCCGTATGCGGTCCGGCCTTTAGAAATGCACGTGGAGGTCATGCCATCCAGGATCCCATCGCCTGCGAATTCACCTTTGCGGCGGGCGATCCAGACCCAGAATCTGTTCTCAATCGCAAACCCTTCCCACGACCCATCTTGTTGAATCGTAACCTTGAAGCTTCCCTTTCGGGCTCGTTCGCCTGTTTGCGCAGCGGATGCGGTCACAAAGGAAAAAACACCGAACATGGCGAGCAATACTGAAAGCCCAAGCTGCATTTCAACTTCTCAATTTCCACGAACCGGATTTTTCTGAACCGTCCACTAAAAGCGGGCAAGATCAAGTGACCCGAACCGGTCATTCCGCGACCAACGCGTTACGAACGATAGTCCAGTGCCGATTGGCCGCTTAGGGTGGATATCGAGTGTGGGTTATTCTTGAAAAATAACGTCACAGAGGAGAGCGTTTCCCCAATGATCGGACTATAGGAACGGATCGCATAATCAATTAGACCGCTTCTTTTCCCGGAGATACGCCAGCTTTTTCTAGCCCCCTAAGATACAACTCTAGTTGCTCTGGCAGCTTCAGATAGAATAGCTTGTGCTCGGCAAACACAAGCGAGAAATTGGGCTGCTCGCTCAGGAGATTCGCCACCATTTTCCGCGCATCGACCGGTCGGTCCAAGTACGTGAGCGCGACGGCAGCATGCGCTGTTGCCCAGTATTGGCAGTTGGGGATGTCACGTGCCCGCTCTGCCCAATCGAGGGCCCGTTCAAATTCGTGGTTGAAAATGAAATTTAGCGCGCCATAACTCAAAAACGCCCAGAGTTGGGGATGGTTCGGACTCATCGCCACTGCCTTTTCGAAATGGGCGATCGCCTCAGCATTGCGGCCTTCATAGGACAAGGCGTCACCCAGTCCACAAAAGGCTGGTGCCAGTGTGGGATTCAAACGAACCGCGGTCTCACTCTCGGCCAATGCGCTTTTGTACTCGCGTCGAGCCAGTTGGACGCGTCCCATAAGCATGTAAAGAAGCGCGTTCTGGTTATCGATCGCTACCGCCTCACGTGTCGCGGCCAGCGCATTATCCAACAACTCGTTTTCAGGTTCTGTATCCCAGTAGACCATGCCCAGGATTGCCGCATAGGCCCACCAAGCATGCGCCTCGGCGAAGCCGGGATCGAGCTGGCGGCTCCTCTGTAAGAGTCGTTGCGCCTCACGGTTGCCTTCGGCGGTAAACTTGTAGAAATTGGTGATGCCGAGGTGATAGCAGTCCCAGGCCTGTAAATCCCTACGCGGTGCACGTTCTACCTTCTGGCGGATCATGATGCCGATCTCGGGTTCGATTTGACCTACGACGGTTTCAGTGATCTCGTCCTGGACGTCGAAGATGTCCTCGAGTTTCCTGTCGTACCGTTCCGCCCAGATATGATTGCCAGTAGCGGTGTCGATCAACTGGGCGGTCACCCGGATACGCTGCCGGGCGCGTCGGACCGAACCCTCAACGACGTAGTCAGCGCCGAGGTCCGCCGCAAACTTCCGGACATCCAGCGATTGCCCTTTGAAGGAAAATGTGGAGTTTCGCGCGACGACGCCCAGCCAGCGGTGCTTCGACAAAGCAGTGATGATGTCTTCGGTCAGGCCATCCGAGAAATACTCCTGCTCCTGATCGCCCGACATGTTGTTGAAAGGCAGAACAGCAATGCAAGGTTTGCACGCGGTCTGACGTTGATCCAAGCATGGTGGATCCTTCGGTGACCATCGCCAGACCCGAACGGGTGTCGAGATGTTCTTCAGACGTCGTTGGCCGACATCCTCTAGCGGCAGGTCGACCGTTCCAGCCAGGTGATCCTGAACGGTGCCCGAGAGACATATTCCGCCCGGCTCTGCGATCTGCTCCAGTCTTGCTGCGATGTTAACGCCATTTCCCAGCAGATTTCCGTTGTTCGAGACCACATCACCAAGGTTGATGCCAATTCGAAATCGCATCTGGTAGTCTTCCGCCGATTTCAGAGCAACGGGGGCAAACTTGGTTTGAATCGCCACCGCACATTGCACTGCTTCGATGGGGCTGGCGAACTCGGCGATGACATTGTCGCCAGCGCTACCGAAAACCCGACCGTTGTGTCCGGCGATCTCAGCGTCGATGAAAGTGCGGCAAGCCGCCAGTTCCTCAAGCGTTGCTCGTTCGTCGGCCTCCATCAACCGCGAGTAACCAACGACATCAGCGACAAAAATTGCAGCTAGCCGACGTTCCATTGAAAGTCCTATTCCTTGTTGAACATAAACAAAAAACGTGCGGAAATCCATGGGCAGCGGCAATTCGGGCGTGTCTCAGTTTCATGACCGCGACATCGTCAATTCTGAAGGGAGTTTGACCAGTGGGACAAAAGAAAGCAGCCAGTGCCATTCGAACGACCACCGGTCACGGTCGCGTCTACGAAAGCGTGCTTGATACTATTGGGAACACGCCCTGTATCCGGGTAAACACACTGGCACCCGAACACGTCAGGCTCTACGTGAAAGCAGAGTTTTTTAATCCGGCCGCGTCCGTCAAAGACCGCCTAGCAGTCAACATCATCGAAGCCGCGGAAAGGGACGGGTCTCTATCTCCCGGTCAAACGGTGGTGGAGGCGACGAGTGGGAATACCGGTATCGGATTGGCGATGGTTTGTGCCGCAAAAGGCTATCCGCTCGTAGTCACAATGGCGGATAGCTTTTCCATTGAACGGCGGAAATTGATGCGTTTTCTTGGCGCGAAGGTCGTGCTGACGCCCCGCGAGGCAAAAGGGTTCGGCATGTACCAAAAAGCCAAGGAATTGGCGGAAGCCAATAGTTGGTTCCTGGCCCGTCAGTTCGAAACCGCCGCCAACGCAGATATCCACGAATCCACGACCGCCAAAGAGATTGTGGCAGACTTTTCGACAGACAGGCTCGACTACTGGGTGACCGGATACGGAACGGGCGGAACGATCTCGGGCGTGGCGCGGGTCCTACGAGAGCATCGGCCCGAAACTAAGATCATCCTTAGCGAACCTTCCAATGCACCGCTTTTGGCGAGTGAGCATGCACAGGAACGCAGTGAAAACAATGCTCCTGCAGTCAGTCATCCGGCCTTCGAACCCCATCCGATTCAGGGATGGACGCCGGATTTCATTCCATATGTTCTCCAGGAAGCTATCGACGAGGCCTACTATGACGAACTACTTCCGATCTCGGGAGCAGACGGCATCGTTTGGTCGCAAAAGCTAGCGCAAAAGGAAGGGATACTTACAGGTGTCTCGGGCGGAGCGACTTTTGGGATAGCCATACAAATTGCCGAACGGGTAGAGCCTGGATCGGTCATATTGTGCATGCTGCCAGACACCGGAGAACGGTATCTATCCTCGCCATTGTTCGAAGGTATTCCGGAAGATATGAGCGATGGCGAGATCGAATTATCCAAATCTACGCCTGGTTTTCATATGCTCTAACGCCTGTTCCTGGCCTGACCCGGACTCTGCCTTTTTGACCATTGTCTTCTGCTTTTTCTGGTAGAGCGGAACCGCACTGCTCATGCTAACCATTTTGCTTGATGACCCGGAGCCGACATTCGGTTCCCACATTTGGTCTTGGCGAATCTAAACAGTCGAAGTCGTGGTCGAGTTAAATTAATCCCCAGATGCGGCAGGTGGTACCTTGAGGCCTGCTTTGCGCAATCCTTCCATCAGACCCTCGACCAATGCGGGTTCCATGGCACGTATACGGAAAGGTGCGCGTGGATCTTTGGGATAGTTTGGGCGAATCTCGAGCAGATGGGCTAACGCCTGCTCTGCCTTTTTCTGTTCGTCGAGCATTCCATAAGTGGCTGTCAGAGCTGCATGAATAATGTAATTGTTTGGGAGGTTTATTTTTAACGCGACATCTCGCGCTTCCTCGTACTCGCCGTTCAGATAGTGGTCGAGAAGCCAGACCCAATCCCACCAACTTTGATGATTGGGATTGAGGTGCTTTGCCCGAGTGACCCATTCTTTCCCTCTTTCCCATTCA
>JBPCWB010000129.1:0-16414 GCA_051009955.1 Hyphomicrobiaceae bacterium
CGTACTTCCTGCGACCATGTTCCTGGAGCACGACGACATCTACCAGGGCGGCGGCCATCAACACATCATCTTTGGCCCAAAGCTGATAGAGCCGCCTGGCGAATGTCAGTCCAACCACGATGTTGTGTGCGCCCTGGCGAAACGTGTCGGCGCCGTCCATGCCGGATTTGAGATGACATCGCGCGAAATCATCGACCGCACGTTACAGGCATCCGTGCGCGGCACATTGCGCGATCTCGAAGCGAACAAGTGGATCGACTGCCAGCCGGACTTTGAAACCTCCCACTACGTCAATGGCTTTGGCTACGCCGACCGGAAGTTTCGCTTCAAGCCGGATTGGGCGGACGTGCCTGTCGCCCGCAAGCACGATTGGGGGATCGCCGACACGGTCCCGGCACTGCCGGACCATTGGGACGTGATCGAGAATGCGGATGAACGCCATCCGTTTCGCCTCGCTACATCGCCGGCGCGGGGCTACCTGAATTCGTCGTTCAACGAAACACCCGGCAGCCGACAGCGCGAAGGCGTGCCGACCGTAATGATCCACCCGGACGATCTCAGGGACCTCGGCGTCCGCTCTGGCGGCAAGGTCCGCATCGGCAACGAGCGGGGCACGATTACGATCCAGGCCGAAGCCTTCGACGGGTTGCAGCGCGGCGTCGTGATTGCAGAAAGTATTCCGCCCAACGAACAGTTCGAGGATGAGGCGGGTCTCAACACACTGACCAGTGCCGACCAGGTCGCGCCTTACGGCGGTGCCGCGTTTCACGACAATCACGTTTGGATCGAAAAAGTATGAGTGAGTCGCGCATTCGGATCGACCGCATCGAACGCGCGGCGACGGTCATCGATCCGGTTTTTCTCGGCTCGCCACAGGTTGCATTCGGCCCGCTGAATGACGCGGTCGGCTGCAACTTGACGCTCAAGATCGAGACGCTCAACCCGATCCGATGCTTCAAGGGCCGTGGAGCTGATCTGCTATTGGCTGATGCCGCGTCGAGCGGCACGGCTGGCCAGATTGTCTGCGCCAGTGCCGGGAATTTCGGCCAGGCCATGGCCTATTCCGGTTCACGCCGCGGCTTTGACGTTGTCGTTTACGTGGCCGAAGGCGCCAGTCCGTTCAAGATCGAGCGCATGCGCCAGCTTGGAGCAGACGTGCGCCAGTTCGGCACCGACTTCGATGCGGCAAAGACAGAGGCAAAGCGGGTCGCGACCGATACCGGTGCCCGATTTGTCGAGGACAGCAAGGACATTGAAACGGTCGAAGGGGCCGGCACCATCGGTCTTGAACTGGCTGCCGACACCGCCGGGTTCGACGCAGTGCTGGTTCCGCTCGGCAATGGCTCGCTGTTGAATGGCATCGCGACGGCCGTCAAGGCGCGTGTACCGGAAACCCGGATGATCGCAGTCCAGGCGGCGGGCGCGCCGGCCATGATCGAGTCGTGGCGCAGCAAGAGACTCGTCGAGTCGGAAGCAATCGACACGATCGCTGACGGCATCGCGGTGCGTGTGCCTGTCCAGGAAGCGCTCGACGACATGTCGGGGATCGTGGACGACGGACTTTTGGTGGACGACGGCGAGATCATCGCGGCGATGCAGCTCGTCCACCACCATGCCGGTCTTGTCACGGAGCCAAGCGGGGCCATCGGCGTTGCAGCCGTGCGCAAGTACAGCTCAAGGTTCGAGGGCAAGCGTGTCGCAACGATCGTCTGCGGCAGCAACCTGGCCACTGAACAGATGAAGGCCTGGCTTTAGCGCATTCGGGCTGGGGCCGACGTCGGGATGAACGGCTCGGCTGCGGCGGGCCTACTCGGCGGCCTCAGCATCGGCGTGGCCGCTCTCCAACTGCAAGATGTCGTTGAACCGGTTGAACGCGCCGCAAAGGGCCGTGCGCCACGTGATTTCGACAATCTGCGCATCCGTGAAATGCTCGCGCAGACGGCCGAATATTTCATCCCGGGTGCGGTTCCATTTCGTTGTGACCGCGATCGCGTATTCGACCACCAGTTTGTCGACGGCATCAAGTTCCGGATGGTCGGCATAGTCCAGCAAAGTCTGGGCCCCGGCTTCCGAGATCCCTTCGATTGCCAGTTTGGGCGCATGATGGGACACGCAGTAGGGGCATTCATTGAGCAGCGACACTGTCACAATCGCGAGCTCGATGTAGCGCTTCGGCGTGTGCGCCTCCTCTGCCAACTCGACCAGCATGCCCCAACCCTTCTCGAAAATCGGCATGCGATAGGCCATGACGCCGGCCTGATCGGCAAAGTCCCCGTACCCGAGCATTTTGTCCCAGAGCGGCTGCAGCTGAGCCGGGATATCATCGCGGGTTTTGGGTTCAATGCGCGGCATCGTTCAACTCCAATGGCTTAGGCATCGAGGTCCGCGAGCACCTGGCGCAGATGATTGAGCGATCTGCGCGTATTCTCCAGCGGCTCGGACTTGGCGTGGGTTTCGATGGAAAACGTGAGTTGTCGTTCGCCAGCGAGCGTGAGCAGCGACTGTATGTAGCCTCGGACGTCGACGTCGCCTTCGCCCAAGGTAACGAAGCCCTGCGCACTCGCCGCGTAGTCCTTGAAATGGATATGATCGGCGCGCTGCATGACCGCTTCCAGCGTCGACATTGATGGAGTCTCGCCAACCCAGGCGCTGTTGGCGATATCCGGTAAGGGCCGCAGGCGCGGCGAGTCGTATGCCGCCATAAGTTCGGCAAATTGATCCATACGTGCGATGTTGCAGACGAATTCATTCTCGACGAGCAGGTATTTGTCGTGCTTTTCCGCGAGGTCGAGCAGTGTCTCGTAGCCAGGCCTGAGGTCTTCTACGCTGAAGCCTTCATAGGTGAGGAACGAAAAGATCCGCAGGTTCTTTGTGCCGAAGGCGTCGGACACGCGTATGGCGTCGGCAAACAACTGCTCATCGCTGCGTCCGGCGCGGTCAAACCCGAATTGGTCGCCGAGATCGGCAATTGACTGGCCAGGGCGCGGCCACTTGAACAATGGCGTCGCAATACCGGCGACGGCCAGGCCGGTGGCGCCGACCCTGGCGACTGCGCTGTCAAGTTGCGCCGGCGTAAGCGATAGCGGATTGATGCCGTCGACCTGCCGCACTTCAATGGCATCAAGCCCCTCGTCCTTGGCAAAGGCGAGGCAGGTATCGAGCCGTGGGCCGGTTTCGTCGGTAATGACGCAAAGTTTGGGTATAGTGTGTGCCATGCGGGCGAGTTAAGCAGATTAGCAAGATCAGGCCAAGGCGCGGATATGCCGCCGTCAGGAGATCTGTGCTTCGCGTATGGTGCCGACGTCGGCTTTCCAAAGCGTAATGCAACGTCGCTTCCGGGTGGTTGATTTCACTCAAGGCAACGTGATGGTCGCGGGGCTCAGATGTCCGTAGGAGAAAATGAAATGGACGAAAGAGAAAAAATCGAACGTGCCCGATTGCAGGTCGCAGCGATGACCGGCTTCTATGTGCACTTCGCGATTTTTGCGGTGGTGATCGCCATCCTCGCCGTGATCAATTTGGCCTACAGCTCTGTCTGGTGGGTTCAGTGGCCTCTGCTTGGCTGGGGCATCGGCGTGCTAGGACATGCGCTGATCGTTTTCGGCAGCACACCGACGTTCATCCAGGACTGGCAGCGACGCAAGGTCCACGAGCTGAAGCAAAAGATGTAAGTGGTCAGCGAGGCTGGCTTGAAGTGAGTTTGTCGCGACCGCTAAGGCAGCTGACGATTAGGCCGGCTGCAGGCTTCGCGGCGGTACCATAACTGCTGACTGGCCTCTTGCGCCGACATTCGTGCGAATGCACCTCTAATCCGGGCGACATCTACCGGTGAAACGCCGGTTCGCCGAGTTGCAGCCAGAGCGTCGAAGTTGGGCGGTCCGATGCCAAGCTTGTGCGAGAGATACAGCAGATAATAACCATTGACGCCGGCGAACCGGAAGTACAATAGCGGTTCGTGGTGTGCGAGCAGGAACCGCATTGCGGCCCGGTCGTGAAAACACAGCGCCAGTTTTTCGAGGATGGCAACCGCGCGTCCCAGACTCAACAATGCGTCCGTTCGGGGCGGCATGGCGTTCTGCCGCGGCGGTCCCGCGGCCGGCGGCATCCTTGCTTGTGGCCATCCTTCCCTCTGCGACGTCGAAATCAACGGCAGTAATTCGTTACTGGCGCGGCATCACCGATAGGCCCAGGAGTGATGCGGTACGATCATCGTCTCAAACTGGTGCCGTATGAGCGGCCGCGAAAGATCAACAGCGAGAGCCGGAACGCGTGCCAACAGCCCGGCACGGTCCAAGGCAAGAACTTCCTTGCAGTGTCCGGCACTCGCGGCGCGTTGCTGGTGGCGGCGTAGTTCGGGTGGCAGACCAGCCTCGAATTGATGTTCCAAATAAGGAGCCCACGGGCTGTCCAGTTGAAGGAGACGCCAGGCGACAAACTGTGACGTCCGAAGAGGCTGCTTGGCGACGAACTGCGACACGCGATCATGGAAGTTCGATCGGTCCCGCGCCCAGGTGGCAGGTTTAGAGCCAACTAGCGCCAGCATGAGGAGCATGGGTAGCAGCACGACCTTTGCCACTTGGGAAAGGCGTCTACGCTGTCTCAGATCAGGTTTCGCGGCTAATTCGGGAATGTCTGCCAGCTTGATCTTATCCTCGTTCCAATCTCAGCACTTAATCTGTTAGCAGATGAACTGTTGAGGAACTAGGCAAATGGCCAGATTTGATCCAGCGGAACAGGCCTACCGCCGGCGTCGGTTGGAACGTGATAAGCGACTGGAACAGCAAAGGAACAGGTGCGACGCCCTCCAGAAGCAAATTGAAGACCTGGATAGAGAGCTTTCCAGTCGCCAATCAGCGCGCGAGGCAATGCTGGCACGATTGGACGACATCCGCCCGGAAAAGTTGGGCGGCTTGGACGAGTCGACGCGAAGACGGCTCAGTGATGAGTATGGCGAACTCGCGCGATCCGTGATGTATCTGGACGACCAAATCCTGCCACAGATTCGGCGCGGCCGCGAAGCGATGCAGAATGACTGGACGATCAGCGGCTGCGGTACGCTGCCGTGAGCGCGCCGCCTCGAAATCCTGACGTCAGCGGAGTCAGCTCAACTCGTGCACCTTGAACATCAGTCCGCCGCGCGGTGTCAGCGTCACGGTGGCGTTGATCCCAGGTGGTTCGGCGCCGACGTATTCCGGCTTGAATCGGCGCAGCAGGATTGACAGGGCGAGCGTGTTCTCGACCTGGCTCATCGCACCACCGATGCACGAACGCCGGCCGCCACCAAACGGCAAATAGGTATATTTCTGGCGCTTCTTGGCGGCGTCGCCCATCCAACGTTCCGGTCGGAATTCTTCCGGATCTTCCCAGAACCGCTCATCGTGATGCGCACCGTAGGCGAACATCACAACACGATCACCGGGCAGGATCTTCTTGCCGTCGATTTCGTCTTCGCCCGCGGCAACGCGGATGAGCCCCCAGATCGGGGGATACAGACGCATCGTTTCCTGGATGACTGCGCGGGTATAGACGAGCGCCGAGTAGTCGGCCGCCGTCGGCTCACGGTCGCCGAGCACCTCATCGCCTTCACGCCGAATGCGCTCCGCCGCTTCCGGGTGGGCCGATGTGAGATACAGCGACCACGCCAGCGTCAGCGCGGTCGTCTCGGTCCCGGCCCAAAGATATTGCTTGAACTCGTCAATCGCCTGCTGCTGGTCGAACTCGGGGACATCGGGGTCGGCCACTGCCGCTTCGATCATCTTGAGCAGCGTTTGCTCGCGGTGTTCGCGCGGGTTTGATGCCATCACCAGTTCCGGCACACCGCCCCAGGTCACCATCGCCTTCGCGGCGTCTTCCTCGGTGATCTCGAAGGCCTCGCCAGCAACTCTCTTCAAGCGGATCGACTTGTGATTCATGACGTCGGTGTACGACTTCACGCACTTGAAGACGAAATGCGGATTGAAAGGCATGTCACGGTCGAATAGTGCCTTGCAGATCATGTCGGCAGCGAGCGTCCAGGTCTGCTCGACCATCTCGAACTCTTCACCGGTCTTCGCCATGTCCGCCCAGTTCGCCATCTTCTGGTTGATGGCCTCGACAAAATAGGGGACGTAGTCGACGAACATGTCGGGATGAAAGGCCGGCTGCTGCGGCATGCGGATCTTCTGCCACAGGGCACCGTCGTTGGTGATCATGGATTTGCCGAAGATCGGCTTCAAACCATCAAAATACTTCTCGTAGTTCGTTGCATTGCCGACAAGAACGCGTTTGAAGTGCTCAGGATCCGACAACAAGACGATGCGCTGATTGGCCATGTTGAACTGCAGCGGGCTGCCATAGCGCTTCGCCATCTCCATCAACACGGTCATCGGGTTGTTCGGCCCTTTGAGCAGCGGAGTCAGCTTGAACCAGATCGATGATTCGTCGCCGAGGCCTTGCGTGTGGGCCGGAGCCGCCTGCGTGGTTGTGTCCATTGTGTCTCTACACTCCGTCGCAAAATGCGCGGTTCATTTCCTACGGCGCAACCGGCCACCTGCATCATGCGGCAGCCCTGCGTCTTTGCGCTGGATCAAACAATAACGAGGTTCTAGCGCGATCCCTTCCCCTAAGTGGCGGATCTGCATCAAGTGTCAATTCGAACGCCACAGCATTCTAAACGCTTCACCGTGTGCGACCGCTGCATTTGACCACGCATCGATCATTAAGGTTAAGCAGTTTCCGGGGTTCATTGGCCGCTTCGCATAGCATTCCCGGATCAGCGCTGTCCAATTATGTCGCTGATAACGCTACGATATAGCGCGAATCACCTGTCCGCCACCGGTGACGACGCACTGTGGAAACCTTCAATCGGGCGGCAATGACAGCAATGCTGCTTGCTCCCCATTGCCCGCCCGCAGAACGACGCGGCCGTCGACCAGCGGTGCCTCACCAGCTGCGACCAGGCGAAGCGCGGTCGGATAGAGCTTATGCTCGCAAACGAGAATTCGCGATGCCAATGAGGCAGCCGTGTCGTCCGGCAGGACCGGCACCGCGGCCTGAGCGATAATCGCGCCCGAATCCAGGTCCGGACTGACATAGTGGACCGTGCAGCCGGCGATCTTGACGCCAGCTTCAAGCGCTTTTTCATGCGTATGCAGGCCTTTGAAGGCGGGCAGCAGCGACGGATGAATGTTGATCATCCGGCCGTCCCACAAGCGCACAAAGCCTTCCGTCATAATCCTGAGAAAGCCAGCCAAAACGACGAGTTCCGCGCCGCTGGCTACGAGGACTTTCTGTAGTTCGGCCTCAAAGGCTTCACGACTGTCGAACGTGGAGTGGTCGACAACTGCTGTCGCGATGTCATTGTCGCGAGCCCAGTCGAGGCCGGCGGCGTCCGGCCGATTGGATACAACGGCACAGATTCGCGCCGGGTAGTCCTCAGATCGTGCTGCCTCGACGATGGCCTGCATGTTGGAGCCGCGGCCGGAGATCAGAATTGCAGTCGGAACTTTTGTCTGGCCGCCGTCCGTCATGCCGAAAAATCCAACTGACCATGATATTTCATACGCTCTTCGGCCACATCTACCGCAACGATTTCGCCGATGACCGTGGCAGGTCCGCCCTGCGCCGCCAGAACCGACAAGACGGGATCGGCGGCTGCGGCCCTGACGACGACCGCCATGCCAATGCCAGCATTAAACGTGCGGACGAACTCGCCTGTCTCAAGCCTGGACGATTGTTTGAGCCAACTGAAAACCGGCGGCGGCCTCCAACTCGAAAGATCCAGTCGCACACCCAGACCCTCCGGCAAGACGCGAGGGATGTTCTCCGTCAGCCCACCGCCGGTGATGTGTGCCAGCGCTTGAACTGCGTCGGTCTCTCTGAGAGCCGCGAGGATCGGCTTGACGTAAATCTGCGTTGGTTCGAGCAGAACATCCGCATAGCTTTGACCCGGCGCAAACGGTGCCATGTCGGTCCAGGCGACACCGGCGTCCGATATCAATCGGCGAACCAGGGAATAACCGTTTGAGTGCACGCCGGACGATGCGAGGCCGATGACAAGGTCACCGGCCGCTATATCGGGCCTGGGCAACAAGGCGTCGCGCTCGGCGGCGCCCACGGAAAAGCCAGCGAGATCATAGTCTCCCGCCGCATACATGCCGGGCATCTCGGCGGTCTCGCCGCCGATCAGAGCGCAACCCGCCAACTGACAACCCGTCGCAATTCCTCCCACGACCGCCGTCGCAACATCGTTGTCAAGCTGCGAACACGCGAAATAGTCGAGGAAAAACAAGGGCTCGGCGCCCTGAACGATCAGGTCGTTGACGCACATCGCGACCAGATCGATGCCGATCGTGTCGTGGCGACCAGTTGTGATCGCGATCTTGAGCTTGGTCCCAACACCATCGTTGGCCGCCACCAGTATGGGATCTGTGTATCCGGCGGCCTTAAGATCGAAAAGACCGCCAAATCCGCCAAGATCGGCATCGGCTCCGGGTCGTCGCGTTGCCGCGACCAGGGGCTTGATTGCGTTAACGAGGGCGTTTCCCGCATCGATATCCACACCGGAGTCGCGATAGGTGATCGGGGCATTCGGCCGCTGCGAAGTGTCAGGCACGGCGATTCTCCTTTTGCAGCGGCGGGCCACGATGGTGGCACCGGGATACAGGTTGTTGCAGCCGTCTAACGTAGTCAGATCTGCAGAGATTGACGCAACCCAATTTTCGCCCCAAAGCTTCCTCGCATTGGGGACCTATCAGATAATGCCTCTCGCGGGCAATCGGCCCTGGGGATAGCGGAGCGGGGAGTGATCAGCGTTTTGAAAACATGCAAGGGGCTTGCACGGAGCATATGGGCCGTCGCCGGGATATTCTCCGGCATCGTGGTGCTGCAGCCGATATCAGCGCGTGCTGCCGCCCCGGAAGATCGCGTCTACACGGTCGCAAAGTATCCCGTTGAAGCCGAGGCCCGCAATGCTGTGGCGGCCAAACGTCAGGCTTTGTCAGATGGCCGGCGCGCCGCCTTCCGGTCGCTGATCAAGCGTCTGGTGCCGGTGACGTCATATGGCCGCCTCAAGGCGCTTGATGGCATTGAGGCGCGCCGCGTTCTGGCCGGTGTTTCGGTCCGCTCCGAACGCAACTCCCGGACGCGGTATGTCGCGACCCTGGACTTCGCATTTTCTCCCAAAGCAGTGCGGGACGAGCTTCGCCGGGCATCGATCCCCTTCGTCGACAAGGTGGCGCCGGAAACTACGCTCGTCACAGTTTTCAATGGTGTGAAGAGTGGCGTGGCCGGCGTAACACGCGAAATGACAGCCGCCGAGGGCGGACGCCTGTGGCAGAGCGTCTGGTCCGAACTTGACCTGAAGAATACACTGACGCCGCTGCAATTGAAAAAGCGCACAAAGTTCCTGACGGACGAGACAGTTCAAAAGATCGCCAGCGGCGATCAGGTAGCGATGCGCATCCTCGGTAGTGAATTCAGTGCGGATCGCGTTTTGCTCGCGATCGCTGAGCCGGACCCGCAGGCACGGCGACTGAATGTTTTTATTGCAGGCAGCGATGCCGTCGGCACTTTTGCACTCAAGCGCCGCTATCGCATTGAGCCTGAAGATTTCGTCTACTCGCTTGAGTTGGCGGCCGTCATTTCTCTCGGAATTTTGGAGGGCCGCTGGAAGGCAACGCAAAGCCCGCTTCTCTCGACCGCCGCCGGCAGCTCCGCGCTGCCTGAAGAGAATATCCAGCTCTGGGTTGAATTCTCTGACCTTGGTCAATGGCGAAGCCGCCAACAGTTGCTGTCCGAACTGCCTGGCGTCACGGGCTTCGAAACGGGTGGTCTGTCGGCGCGCGGTGCGACTGTCCTCCTCCGCTATCCGGGCGGCGGCCAACAGTTGCAGGCGGCTCTTGCTAGTCAGGGCTTGTCGCTACAGTTCAACAACGGCACCTGGATATTGCGTTGATCCGGGCGTGGGAGCGTTCCCTCCGGGCAGCTGCGCCGACACCGTTGCCAGTCGGAGACGATTGGGCCTGGGCGCGACCGTGTTGACGACCGTGCTGACATTGTATCTCTTTCCTGCTCAGGCCGAACGGCACCGGACTATGAGTTCTGCAGCTGAATAATTGAGGCTCGGCGGGGATGGACCACATGAAACCAGAGACAAGGCAGCAGCGACAGGTCCTGTTCTGGTCATCGATTGCCGTTCTCTTCGTGCTTGCCATTCTGGCTCTGCAGGAAATCCTTTTGCCGTTCGTTGCCGGGATCGTTCTGGCCTATGCACTCAACCCACTGACAGACCGGCTGGAGCGCATCGGCCTGGGGCGGATTGGCGCCTCCGCCATCACAGTGGCTCTCCTGATTGTCGTGTTGATCGTGGTTCTGGTGGTGCTGGTCCCGCTCCTCGTCCAGCAGGCCCAGCAAATTGTCTCATCGCTGCCCTCTGACATCCAGTCGATCTTGCCGCACATCGAGCAATGGGGCCAAGCGCAATTCGGCAGCTGGTTCGACGAACTGCGTCGGGCCGTCGACCAGGGCGTCGGTGAATTGTCGAAGAACTGGACCGGCATTGCCGGTCCTATCGTTCAGGGCCTATGGGATCGCGGTTGGGCGCTCGTCGACTTTGTCGCTGTGCTTCTGATTACGCCCATCGTCGTCTTTTATCTGCTCGTCGATTGGCCGGCGATGCTCAAGAAAATTGGCGACATGCTGCCGCGCGATCACGAAGCGAGCATCCGGCAGGTGGCGGTTGACATTGATCGGGCACTCTCCGCCTTCATTCGCGGACAGGGCATGGTCTGCCTGATCCTGGGCACGCTCTACACGATCGGACTGACATCGATCGGTCTGCGATACGGCCTGCTTGTCGGGATTTTTACCGGTGTTCTAACCTTTGTGCCCGTCGTCGGATCCGTGCTGGGACTCATCACAGCCTCGATCCTGGCCGTGGTGCAGGGCTGGCCGGATCTTAGCCTGCTGCTGATGGTCATCGCCGTGTTTGTCGCCGGCCAGGCGCTCGATGCCAGTTTTCTGACCCCGCGGATTGTCGGACCGAAAGTCGGACTGCATCCGGTCGGCTTGATCTTCGCACTATTCGTCTTCAGTTATTTGTTCGGGTTCGTCGGCGTTCTGGTGGCCGTGCCGATGGCTGCTGCGATTGGCGTCCTTATTCGTTTTGCATTCAAGCTCTATCTTTCAAGTCAGATCTACAAGGGTGGCGCTGAAACGCCGTCGGATGGAGGCGGTGCCGCGACACGCGAGACCGACAAAGCGTAGAACCTGATGACCGAGCAGCTGACATTCGACCTGCCGCATCGACCTGCCCAGGATGCCGATGATTTCTTGGTGAGTGGTTCCAATCAGGCAGCCGTGGAGTTGATCGACAACTGGCCCGGGACTTGGCCGAACTGTGCCGCCGCCGTTTGCGGGCCGGCAGGTGTTGGCAAAAGCCATCTGGTCCACGTCTGGCGCTCGCGCTCGCACGCTGAATGCATCACAGGGACGAACCTTGATGTGACGGCGACCGGAATTCTGGAGCGTTGCGATGCGTTGGCGGTCGAGGATCTGGACCGTGGAATTGGTGATGAAAAGGCGCTGTTTCATATTTTGAATCTGGCCCGCGAGGAACGCCGCTCGGTTCTCTTGACCGCGCGTGTCGCGCCGGGCGAATTGCAGGTATCGTTACCGGATCTGCGCTCGCGTTTGCGGGCCCTGCGCATCGCCGTTATTGCGCCGCCTGACGATGCGCTGCTGCGCGGTTTGTTAGTCAAGCTGTTCTCTGACCGTCAGTTGCGTGTTGATCCCGCCACAATAACGTACATACTGACCCACATGGAACGATCGGCAGAAAGCGCTGCCAAAGTCGTCGGCGAGATGGATCGACTGGCGCTCAAGAGTCATCGCCGCGCATCGCGCCTGCTTGCGAGAGAAGTGATTTATAAACTTTTTTAGATAAAACACTAATAAATATACAAAAACAGAACGATAGTATGCGTTCACTAGCGAGCGCGTCGACGACCGGCACTGACTGGCGAAGATGGTCACCTCGGCGGGCGGACTGTTCGGTTCAGAGTGGTCGAAAACTGGAAACTGTGCGCTGCGACGGATACCATGAAAGCTATGAACGGCCGAATAGGGCAAAGCGAGGCGACGACCAAGACGGGCGCAAAGTCCAAGGTCAAGGCCAACAAAATGAGGTCGGCTGTTCCCGTCGGGCCGGCGCGCTACTACAACCGTGAATTATCCTGGTTGCAGTTCAACAAGCGGGTCCTGGAAGAAGCTGCCAATCTCAATCATCCGCTGCTGGAACGATTGCGATTCCTTTCGATCTCGGCATCGAACCTCGATGAATTCTACATGGTCCGTGCTGCAGGGCTTTACGGACAGATCGCAGCCGGCGTCAGCGACCTCAGCGTCGACGGCAAGAGCCCGGGACAGCAACTGGCCGCAATCAATGCCTTCGCTGCCGAACTCGTTGAGGCGAAGGGGCGGCTCTGGCGCAAGTTGAAATCGGAGCTGAAGAAAACAGGGATCAGCGTTGTCGAGGCCGGCGAACTCGATAGCGAGGAGCGTGACTGGCTTGAGCAGCGGTTCTTAGCCCATCTGTTTCCGGTTCTGACGCCACTGAATGTCGACCCATCGCATCCCTTTCCATTCATTCAGAACAAGGGATTGACCATCATCGTCGACATGGTCGAACAAGACGAAAAGTCGATGACAGGGCTGATCCCGATCCCACACCAGCTTGAGCGGTTTGTCAGGTTGCCCAATCGGGGACGCGAGCAGCCGCAAGGACGCGTCGTCCGAATTGAAACGGTGATCGGCCTGTTTCTGCAGGCGCTGTTCCCGTCTTTCACAATTCGTGATCAGGGTGCATTCCGCGTTCTGAGGGACAGTGACATCGAGTATCAGGAAGAGGCGGAGGACTTGACGGCGGCCTACGAGGCTCTGTTGCGCCGCCGCCGCCGCGGCAACGTCATCCGTCTTGAAATCGATGGCCGCATGGCCGATGCGCAACGCCAATTCGTGATTGATCAATTGGACGTGCAGGACGAGGCGGTGTTTATCAAGCACGGCATGGTCGGGCTGGCCGATGTTTCGCAATTGATCACGGGCGACCGTCCGGAATTGCTGTTCCCACCATTCAATCCACGTTTTCCCGAGCGGGTCGAAGAGCTCGGCGGCGATGTGATCGCCGCAATCAAGGCAAAAGACTTTGTCGTGCACCACCCTTACGAGTCCTTCGAGGTGGTTCTGCGCTACCTCCGCCAGGCCGTTCAGGACCCACATGTCCTTGCAATCAAGTGGACATTGTACAGGACCTCAAGTGAAAGCAGTCCGATCGTCGAAGCCTTGAAGGAGGCTGCCGACCTCGGCAAGTCGGTGACCGCGGTCGTTGAACTCAAAGCCCGCTTCGACGAGAGCACCAACATCAATCTCGCCCGCGAGCTGGAGAAGGTCGGCGTGCATGTAGTGTACGGCTTTCAGCAACTGAAGACGCATGCCAAGCTTGGCATGATCGTGCGCCGCGAGGGTCATCATACGGCAACCTACTGCCATATCGGGACTGGGAACTATCATCCGCAGACGGCCCGGATTTACACGGACCTATCTTATTTCACAGATGATCCGGCAATCGCCCGCGATGTTGCCAAGGTCTTCAATTTCGTCACCGGCTACGGCAAACCATCGGATCTTGAGCGCATGGCGGCAAGTCCGCAGGGCATTCGTGACCGCATTGTCAAGCATATCGACGAGGAGATCGCTCACGCCAAGGCGGCAAGACCGGCAGCGATTTGGTGCAAAATGAACTCGCTGGTGGATCCTGGCATCATCGAAAAGCTCTATGAGGCGAGTTGTAGCGGCGTGCAGATCGATTTGATCATCCGCGGGATCTGCTGCCTTCGCCCCGGCGTTCGCGGCATGTCCGAAAACATCCGCGTCAAGAGCATCATTGGGCGGTTTCTCGAGCATTCCAGGATTTTTTGTTTTGGTCAGGGCCACGGCCTGCCGTCGCGTCGTGCGGCCGTCTATATCGCTTCAGCGGACATGATGCAGCGCAACCTTGACCGTCGGGTCGAAGCCATGGTTCCGATTACCAACGCAACAGTGCATGAGCAGGTTCTCGATCAGGTCATGGGCGCCAATCTCCGCGACAACGAGCAGAGCTGGCACATCCTGTCGGATGGCTCCCACCAGCGGATCAAGTGCGCAGATCACGAAACTCCGTTCAACGCCCACAACTACTTCATGACCAATCCGAGTTTGTCGGGGCGCGGACAAGCGCTGGACCAACACAAACCGCCGCGCCTGAAGATCAAGAAGGCCTGACGGACAGGCACCGATTGGCCAACGCGATGGCTTCGCGTCGGCATCATGAGTCTCAGCCAGTGGAAATGTGACAGGTGCGCAGAACAGTTCGCTCGACGTATCGCCCAAGGCTTGCTATCGCCTGTCAGCGAATGGAATTTGGCGGTGACGGTTGCATCATGTGTCATTTGTCTGAGACGCCCTCATCGACGGAGATCGTCTGATGTTGCGGTCATCTTTCGATCAGGGGCGCTTCAATGAGCTCGAGCCGATCGCCGTCGTTGACATCGGATCGAACTCTGTTCGCCTTGTGATCTACGAGGGTGCGGTCCGCGTACCATACCCCATCTACAATGAAAAAGTTCTGTGCAGTCTGGGAAGATCCCTGGTCCCAGGCGGCGATCTCGATCCGGCAAGTGTGGCGAGTGCTTTGCACGCCCTGCGACGGTTTCGGGCCCTCATCCGCAATTCCGGCGCGAAGAACGTCCATCCGATTGCCACGGCCGCCGTTCGTGACGCGGCCAATGGCGCCGAATTTATTGCGGAGGCATCCGCGGCGCTCGGCACACCGATCAGCGTGCTCAGTGGCGAACGCGAGGCAGAATTGGCCGCAAACGGCATCAAGATGGGATTTATCGATCCCGACGGCATCGTTGGCGATCTCGGCGGCGGCAGTCTTGAACTGATCGACATGGCGCACGCGCAGGTCAAAGATGCGCGAACATTGCCACTTGGCAGCCTACGCTTGATGGGTCGCAACAAACGCCGACCGAACCGCCTGACGTCGATCGTTGACGAAGATCTGGCAAAAGTCCCCTGGCTCGAACGCGGACGGGGGCGGACCTTCTTTGCCATCGGCGGGACCTGGCGGGCGTTGGCCAAACTTCATATGGACGAAGTCAATGCGCCGCTTAGGGTGATGCATGGCTACAAAGTCCGGCGCAGCGAGATGATCGCTTTCTGCGACAAATTTCAAAAGCCGCGGCAATTGGCCGAAATACGTGGCTACGACAGCATAGCGCGCTCGCGTCGCGAGACGTTGCCCTACGGCGCACTCGTTCTCAAGCGGTTACTTGAAACGGTGCGCCCCAAGCAGGTCATGCTATCCATCTTCGGGATCAGGGAGGGGCTGCTCTACAGCTATTTGTCGCCGTCGGAGCGCGCCAAGGATCCGTTGCTGGCGTTTTGCGAAGATTTTGCCCGGCTGCGTTCGCGATCAACCAGCTACGCCTATGAGCTCTGTAAGTGGACTGATCATGTGTTTGAGCGGGCCGGCGTCGACGAAACGCCTGATGAGCGGCGTCTGCGCCATTGCGTCTGCATGGTGTCTGACATCGAATGGCGCGCCCAGGCCGACCACCGTGGCGAGCAGGCCAACTATGTCATGGCACACGCCCCGTCGACGGGAACCGACCATGCCGGTCGCCAATTCCTCGCTCTGACATTGTATTTTCGGCACGCAGGGCGTGGCGAGACACGTGGCGACGAACTATCGGGCCAACTGCGCGCTTCGCTGAACGAGCACATGCTGGATCGAGCGCGACTGGTTGCAGCGGCCATCCGTCTGGCCCATATGTTTTCCATCGGCATGCCCGGCATCATTAACGAAATTGTGGTTGACGTCTCCGGCCGTCTGCTATCGTTGTTGCTGCCAAGGGCCTATGCTGATTTGGACGGGGAGCGACCGCAACGGCGCCTGAGGGCACTTGGCGAGCGGCTCGGCTTGGAAACACGGCTGGTCATCGTCGAATAGGGCTGCGCCCGGCGACGCGGGTCTGTTAACGACCTGCAAAGGTTGAACGTGGAGAACTTGTCGTCAGACCCGGCTTGCCCGAAACTGTCTACTTTCTTCTGCTAAGTAGAGGCTGACGAGAACGAGATGGTGAGCGCCTAAGTCGATGGCTGATGATCCATATTCCGTATTGGGCGTAAGTCGTGACGCTTCGGATGACGAAGTCCGTCGAAAATTTCGTCGTCTTGCCAAGGAGTTGCATCCCGATATCAATCCCAACGACGAGGCCGCATCCGAGCGCTTCAAGAAAGTCTCGCTCGCTTACGACCTGCTGGGTGATTCGGAGAAGCGTAAGCGCTATGACCGCGGCGAAATCGATGCTTCCGGCGAGCCCAGACACGCATA
>JBPCWB010000130.1:0-3900 GCA_051009955.1 Hyphomicrobiaceae bacterium
CCAGGAGCCCGCCATTCAAGCGGGTGCGACGGACTGAATTTTGACGCTGTGTGTGTAGCTGGACTTTCTCGGCTTATCTGCTTTGCCACACCACCAGGCCTGAAACGGCTTGAAGGTGTGGTGGCCGTCCGACGAACCCAGATGGCGTCAACTGTCGGAAATTGCCGTTAACGACCCTGCACTTTGGCGGATCTCAAACCAACTCACCAGAAGATGTAACTCCTCCGAACGGTATTACAACATCCTCCATTTTGTAACATTGATCCGAGCCAAGTGGTCCACAGCACTTCGAAAGTTAGCCGAGGCCAAACCGACGCTATGGGTCAAAAGGCGTAAGCCTCAGCCCGGGCATAGCGCGGCAGCAAGCCCTTCATGAGCGGACTCAACCGTCAGCTTGCCGCCATTGGTGCAACGGGCCAAAGGCGACCAACGGGCCCACCCTGATTGGCTCCAATTAAACCCGCTACCGGCGCTTGTCGCCCTGCGGTTTGTGGATAAAAATTGGTAGGTACTAGCGGGATGAGGAGTAGTGCCGATGAGCCTGTTCGACGAGATTGCTGATGTGCCGTGGGCGGAGCTGCATCATGCGTACGGGCCAGCGACGGACGTGCCCGATTTATTGCGGGCACTGATGTCGCCTGAGGCGGCCAGTCCTGAAGTCATTGACGCCGCGAAAAAGAACAAACGCAGCGTTTTTGATCAAGTCACCTGGGAGTTGTGCGGGAACGTCTTCCACCAGGGTACAGTGTGGCAGGTTACGGCAACAACCGTTCCCTTTATTGCTGCAATCCTCCGCGACGGGCCTGATGACCCAAAGCACAAGGCTTTCTTGATCGACTATCTTCATCATCTTGCCCTCGGCTATCCTCAAGATCTATTTCCAGACCTGCTAAACCCAAACGAAGCATTTGCAGAGGTTGAGGGGCTGGAGGACCCCGGCGGCGAACCAGATTACGAAGCTGACGATAACCGCCTTCTGATATGGATGCGCGATAGTTACCTAGCCGTCGAACGCAACATCGAAGCCGTGTTTCCGTACCTCGATGCGGACAACGATCAGGTCGCCGACGCAGCGATCGCCTTGTGTGGATCGTTTCCTCGTTGCGCCGAGCAGACGGTGCCGCATCTCCGACGGCTCGTTGCCAGCGAGGACCGACGGGGGGCGACTGCTGCAGTATCGTTGGCTGTTCTCGAGGGGCCTGATGCGCGGCAATTGGCAGAAACGATCGCCACGTCGACCAATCCGTTGACCTCCTTGCTTGGTGCCTGTGCTGCGGTCCTGGCTGATGCCGAAAATGCCTCAACAGAGATTGTCACGGTTTTGACACGGCCGCTCGGCGAGCTTTCCGAGACAGAATCTGTCCATGCCTCAACCTTGGGCACACTCGTCGGCCGTTGCCTCGAGCGGCTAGGTCCAGATTATAGAGACCGAGCGGTTGCCGGAATTTGCAGCCAACTGGTGAACGCAGGACCGGAGGAATCGCTCTCGTTGACGCAGAGTCTTCTCACGCTTGTCTTCGAAAATCCGCCGCTGCCCCCGGTATCCAAGTTGTCTGCGACGCAGCTGCGCGCGCTTGAGGCCATCCGAGATCATGGTGGATACGAGTTCCCCCCGGGCATGGGATTCGGGAACTACGGGTTGTTGCTAGCGGATTGGGGGTTGCCGTCTTCTGCGGAAAAGTTTGCGGCATGGCTTCGAACTGACTGATGCGAGGTTGGTAGGTCTGGCTTGGTTGATGCAAACTGTGAAGCATCCACTGACGCCCGGAGGTTGGTCTTGTCGATAACGGGTCATATCAGGCGAATTGACGGTAAGCCCCTAGGGACTGCCGCTGAGGTTGTAAGTTGCCTGTCCTTAGTATTTGATGCATCCGAATTCGAATTGATCGGAGAAGAACCGTCTATGGACTTAAAAGTTGCGACCAGTTCCGCTTTTGTGGGACATCCGGCCATCAGGACCCATTCCTGTAAAGGGGCCATGCGTGGTGTGGGCGATGGAATCAGCGCGGATCGGCGGAAGTGTGCCCAGGCCTGTTTCGCATTCCAATCTACGGGTAGACGGGGTTCGGCGGAGTATTCCCCAGAAGCACTTCTCTGGCATTCTCGGCGGCAATCCGCCGGCAGTCCTGCAAAGCCTCCTCCGAGACGTAGGCCGCGTGTGGCGTAACGATACAGTTGTCGAGACCGAATAGTGGGTTCACATCTGGCGTCCAGTTCTCAATTTTCGCTGGCTCTTCTTCCGTATCATCGAGTCCTGCCGAAGCAATCCATCCTTCGGTCAGTGCCGTGTAGAGTGCCGCGTTGTCGACGACTTTGCCGCGTGAGCAATTAACGAGGATTGCGTTCCTTTTCATGCGCCTCAGTCGCGGTTCATTGATGAGACGATCGGTCTCTTCATTGTGAGGACACATAACGTTGACGATGTCGGCCGTTGCAACGAGATCGTCAACATCCATCTTCTCAACACCACACGTCTTCATGAAAGCTTCGGAAACGAAAGGGTCAGAAGCCACCAGATTGAATCCGAAGGCCGGTAACTTGCGCGCGATGTTTTGGGCGATCCTGCCAAAGCCGATGAGACCCCAGGTCAATTCTCGGAACCGCGAGACCGGCCCTTCCGACGCCTTCCAATGCCATTGGCCCCGCAGCACATTGCGATGATACATCGGTATTCGCCTGAGCAACGTGAGGCCCATCGTTATCGAGTGATCGGCAACCTCATCGAGGCAATAGTCGGGAACGTTGGTGACGACCATGCCGTGCTCATACGCCGCCTCCACGTCGACAATATCGACACCGATGCCGTACCGGCAAATCGCCTTGCACCGCGGTAGCTTCTCGATGGTTGCCCGCGGGATCTTGGCGTACTGCTGAAGAATGGCGTCAGCATCGCCTGCCTGCTCTGCAAGCCCCTCGCCTGTCCGGCATTCGAGGCCGATCACCTCGGCGCCGATAGGTTCGAGAACACTTTTCTCGATGGCGGTGTCGCCGTAGTCGTAATCGCTGATGTAAACCCTGAATTTCGCCACGACACTATCCAATCCAAAGAGGCTAACAATACCACTTGCGACCTGCCGCCAGCCGATGGCTGGGCGGCAAGGTCGAGCTTTGTAGAGCGGAGTGACCTCCTCCGAGGAATGAAGTGATTGCTCAGCTGATCGTCGATGAGTGGCTCTATATGCGGCCAAACTCCTTGAGCAGGTCTTCAACGGTCTTGCCTTGAGCAACCCACTCGCGTGTCTCTTCTTCGCGGTCAGCCTGTTCCTGGGCAAGACGGACAACTTCCTCAGCATCTTCGAGCGGGATTACCGTTACGCCCATTAGATCGGCAACGATGAAATCGCCGGGCTTGACTACGACGCCACCACACTGAATGGGAACATTAATCGACATCTCTTCCTTGCGGCCAGAGAACATCGTGTGCGTGCCACGCGGCGTAATTGAGCGCGTCCAGATCGGCCAATTGATGTCCTCGAGCTCGTCCGTATCGCGGCCGGCACCATCAACGACCATGGCCCGGATGCCTCGATTTTGAGCAAGGCCGCCCATCAAGCCGCCGCACACGGAGGTGTTCGGATCACCGCCGGCATCAACGATTATGATGTCGCCGGACTGCCCCATTTCAAGAGCTTTCAGCGGATCAACGAGATCGCCCTTGGACAATTGAACGGTGATGGCTTGTCCGGTCGCCTTGGCACGGAAGGCCGGTTTGATGGCGCTGTCCATCACACCGAGACGGTATTGGACATCGGCGAACACGGCAGCCGCCGAATAGCACTTGAGGACATTGTCGAATTTCTCCAGGAGATCCGGGCGGCGATCGAAATCGTTATAGATACCAAGTTTCATTGTTTCACTTCTCTGGTTGGTGGGAGGGGTGTGTGACTGCAATTTGAGAAC
>JBPCWB010000131.1:0-12611 GCA_051009955.1 Hyphomicrobiaceae bacterium
CAGTCTTTTTGCAGCACACGTCGGCGTCTTTGACCATCCAGGAAAACGCGGATCCTGCGGTTCAGTCCGATCTCGGCGATGCATTGGACGAGCTGGCGCCGCGTGGTCGACCGTATCGTCATGCCACAGAGGGCGATGACGACATGCCTGCGCACATCAAGGCGATGGTCACGTCGACGTCGTTGCAGGTTCCCGTTGATGGCGGCCGCATGCTCCTTGGAACCTGGCAGGCGCTGTATCTGATCGAACACCGGGACCGTCCGCACCGACGGAGCGTCGTTCTTCACTACAATGGTACCTGCTCGGGATGAACTGTGCGGCAGGGGCTAACTGATCCGTGTAGCCATGTCGCGCGTGGCTGAAACGAGTTCGTGCGCGATCCCGGGTTCGCTCATGGCATGACCAGCGTCCGCAACTATGCGAAGGCGGGCATTCGGCCAGGCTGTCGATAGACGCCAAGCGTTGCGCAACGGGGTCACGACGTCGTAGCGACCGTGGACGATGGTACAGGGTAAGTGATGGATGGTGCTGATATTGCGCATAATCCAATCGTCTCCGTCGAGGAAGCCGCGATTGACGAAATAGTGGCACTCGATACGGGCAAACGCGAGAGCATATTGGTCCGACGCTAGCGCTTTAATTCGGCCATCGCTTTGCTTCAGGGACAAGGTGCTCGCTTCCCAGACACTCCAAGCTTTGGCCGCCGCAAGGCGCGTCGTGGGGTCACTGGATGTCAGTCGCTGATAATAGGCTGTGACAATGTCGTGACGCTCTTCCGCGGGGATCTGCGACAGGAATGCCTCGTACGCGTCTGGGAAGAGCCAGTTGCAGCCTGCCTTGTAGAACCAGGAGATTTCGTCCTGCTGCAGCATGAAGATGCCGCGCAGAACAAGTGAGCTGACGCGCTCGGGATGCGTTATGGCGTAGACCAGGGACAGGGTAGAGCCCCACGAGCCGCCGAACAATTGCCAGCGTTCAATGCCCAGCCGCTGGCGCAGGCGCTCCATGTCGGCGACGAGATCCCAGGTTGTGTTCTCGCGCAATTCTGCATGCGGCGTGGAACGACCACAGCCACGTTGATCGAAGAGGATTATGCGATAAGCATTGGGATCGTGAAACCGGCGCATCATTGGGTTCGAGCCGCCGCCAGGACCGCCATGAAGGACCACCACGGGGATGCCATCAGGATTGCCGCATTCCTCGAAGTAGATCTCGTGTAGGTCGGAAACCCTTATGCGGCCGTTCTTTCGCGCGGGTAAAGGCGGATAGAGCGTGAGCCGTTGTGCGGCACTGTGCTGATGGTCCATCAAATGATCATCCTGCCTTCCTGGTTTTAGGGCACAGTCTTTTGGTCTCGCAGCCTTTGCAGGCGTTGCTCACGATCGAAGATGGTCTCTCCGCCGGGAATTCGTATGTCACGCAAGGCATCGCGAAGATGACGAGGGGCGCTGGGCCCGAACATTGTGACCAATGTAGCAATCCCGATGGTCGGCACCAATCCAGTCAGGCCAATCAGTTCACGCGGCAGCGGCACAAGCCACAGGTCTCCACTGAGCACCGCGGCAATCGACGTCGCGAATCCGGCCACAATGCCGGCCAGAGCGGCTTGCGCCGTGATGCGTCGCCACCACAAAGACATCATCAGGATCGGAAACGCCGTAGCCGCACTCAACGACAGCGCCCACAGCAAGAGCTGCAGGACGTCTGTGTCGATTAGTCGGGCAAACAAAAAGCCTACGAGTACCATCACGGCAATGAGAACGCGGGAGATCGTCAGACGCGTTGTTTCATGGAGTGCGGCTGGTTGGATACCCTGGATGATGTCTTCCGAAATCATGGTCGCCAAGGCATAGACGGTGGCGGCGCTGGCGGCGAGAGCTGCCGACATCACACCAGCAATGGTTAAGTAGAGGACGACCTTGGGAAACTCGGCGGCAATCGGAATCGCGTAAAGCGTGTTGTCCCGCGCGAAACTGATGTCAGTCAGTTTAACTTGCGCCTCACTCGTCCCGATACTGCTAACTCCCATGGTATTGAGAGCCTGATACCAGTCCGGAACTGCCGTTGGCGGTACGCCGACGACGTCGAGCATCAACAGATTGCGCATGAAGATCGCCAGTGCTGAAAGGCTCAGCATGATGATGCCGTAAAAGAAGATGGTCCAAGCCAGGGACTTGCGGGCCTCAAAAACGCCCAGCGTCGTATTACAGGTCGGCAGCAACCAGGGCGCGCCCGCGATTCCCATGGCCGCCGTGGCGGTGACCAGGGCAAAGCTCAACGGGCCGAGACTGCCGTAGGGCGTGGCCAGGCGTTGGCTGATCAGGGTCAAGCCGTCGGTCGCGAGATTGAACGCCAATGGAGACAGCGCTTGGATCGGGATATCCTGCGAAACTTCCATGCGACCGATATTGCGAAGGACAGGACCGTAGCTGAACTGCGCCAGCGGTAGATTGGTCTCAATGACGCCGAGCATGGCGGTGGGTACGATCACCGCGACGATTGCGGCAATCGCCTGCACGGTTCCGACCCAGCCCAATGCTCGCATGCCGCCGAAAACGAGGGCTGCGCATAATGCAATCGACAGTAGCGCGGCGGATTCGTTGAAACTCTGCCCCGTCAGAAGGTTGACGGCCGAAATGGCGATATCCAATTCCGCGGTGAGGATCAGCAGCATCGGTACGGCAAAGACGGTGGCGCTCACGATACGAAGCGTCCGGCTCTCGAAGCGGCGGCCGAGATAAGTCGGAACGGTATACGCGCCGTACTTTCTCAAGTAAGGCGCGATTGTCGTGCCCATGATCACGAATCCGGTCGTGACCCCCAGTGCCAGACACCATGCATCGAACCCATTGATCAGAAACAGGCCGGTCAGGACGGTCAGCCCAACGCCGCCTGTCGCTGCGATGGCAATGAGCATGCCGTTGTAGGCTGCCGGGACACGACGGCCGGCTACGAAGAAATCAGACGAAGACCGGCTGAAGGCAGCGAGCCCTATGGCCAAATAGAGTACGAGTGGGGTCAACAGCACTGCACTGCGCATTGTGCCATCTGACAGGCCCAATTGCTCTAAGATGAGCAGCAGCAGGAACAGAGCAATGAATGCACTGGCGAAAATGCTGAAGTAGATGCCAAGTCGCGGATTGATCAGACGCGTTTTATGTGTCGTAGCCATGTCGGAGTTGGAGCCTTCGGATGAGCCGATGAACTGCGACTGAAATCAGGAATCTTCGTTCGCGCCATGCCAATGGTCGATGGCATCCTGGCGGCTGATATAGACACCAATAGTGAACAGGGCGATGATCCACAGGCCATGGCCGGCCATGAAGAAGCCCAGCGGAAAGCCGAGAAACTTGTTGTGGTTCATGCTGTCGGCGTAAAGCGGCATCACGAAAGCCAAGACCAGGAAAGGCAGCAGACTGGCAATGACCTGCAGCTTCGTGTATTTCCAGTAGGGCTTGCGTTCTTCTTGTTCGAGCCTCATCGTGTTGTCCTGTTCCGCAGTCAGTTTGTTCGACGCATGAAATGACGTCCCAATATGGACCGAATGTGTCGCCGGGCCAATGCAATGACAAACTGCAACGTGGCCCGTTAAGTGCGTCGATGATTTCTTTCTTGCCCGGATTAATAACGCACTGCTTAAATGTTAGGCGTAAAAGTTCGTATTTGCACTGAAAGATAGAAGCCGTTGCCCTGTCCCGAAGGGTTTGGGAGCAGGGCAACGTCCAGGGAACCCAGGGCCGTGACATCGCATCATATCGTGATTGTTGATGATCATCCTCTGTTTCGAGACGCGCTCAACCAGTCGCTTCACTCGACGCTGCAGGATGTGGTCACGCGCGAAGCTGGCTCGCTTAACGAACTCAATGACAGACTTCAGGACTCGCGCGAATGCGACCTGATATTGCTTGACCTGAACATGCCGGGTGTTCAGGGCTTTTCTGGCTTGATCTATCTCAGGGCGCAGTATCCGGCTATACCGGTCGCCATAGTGTCCGCGAGTGAGGATCCGGCAACGATCCGCCGAGCCATTGACTTTGGCGCCTCCGGGTATGTTCCGAAATCCTTGCCGATCGAACAGATACGTCAGGCCATTCAATCCATCATAGCGGGTGAAGTTTGGACACCCCCAGGAGTTGATCTGTCGAGTGTTGCCGGAACCGAGGACGAGCAGTTGGTCGCTCGACTGTCGTCTCTGACGCCACAACAGGTGCGAGTGTTGATGATGCTGGGTGATGGTCTGCTCAACAAACAGATCGCTTACGAGCTGAGCGTCTCGGAAGCCACGGTCAAGGCCCATGTGTCGGCCATTCTGAACAAACTCGGTGTCGATAGTCGTACACAGGCAGTCATAGCCATTAATCGTATCGGCTCCGGCGAGTGGCAGCGCACCACGGAGTAATGTGGTCGCGCAGGCGCGCATCCGCGGCCAGCGTCAGTTGGCTCGCGGCTTCATAATCGGCCAAGCGCTCTGAATGCTCCTTACTCTGCGGCGATGCTGTGGCGGGTCAGCTGCGTGACGAGTGCTCGTAGAGCGGCCGCCTTGATGGGCTTTCTCATCAGTGGAATGTCGGCGTCGCGTAGATGGCGCTGAACTTCGGGGGAGTTGTCTGCGGTAATGATTGCGGCAGAGATCTCACCATGGACGCGGCGGATCTCGTTGATGGCGTCAATGCCGGTGGCGCCATGGTCGAGATGGTAGTCGGCAAGAATGACGTCGATCGGACGGGACTGCTGTTCATGGGCGGCGAGGGCCGCTGCGGCTGACGAACCGGTGGTCACGATGCAGTGCCAGCTTTCCAGCAACGTCCGCATGCCGTCAAGGACGTCCGGCTCATTGTCGATGCACACCACGTGCGTTCCGTTGAGGTTTCCAGTCGGCAGTGCGCGCGTCACTGGTGCGGCCAGTTCCGCAGGTGCCGCCGCCCCGTTAAGCCGGACGAAGAAACAAGAGCCCTTGTCTGTGGTCGAACGCACTCCGACATGGTGATTGAGAATGCGGCCGATGCGATCGACGATCGAAAGGCCGAGTCCGAGACCGCGTTCACCGCCACTGTCGGTTTCCAGACGATGGAATTCTTTGAAGATCTCGGACTGTTTGTTGGGCGGAACGCCGGGGCCGGTATCCAGGACCTGCAGTTCGACGAAGCCTCTGCGGCGGCGGGCGCCGATCGCAACGCGACCGCTCCTGGTGTATTTTATGGCGTTCGACAAAAGGTTCTGCAGTAGCCGACGCAGCAATTGCGGATCCGATTCAACCCATGCCGTTGAAGGTATGACGGCGAGTTCCAGGCCCTTCTCCTTGGCAATCGGATCGAAGTCGATCTTGAGGCTTTCGAGCAACTCCGCGAGGCTGACAGCCTTGATGTCGGCTTCGAGGCGCCCGGCATCCATGCGGGACAAATCGACCAAGGCCCGGAGGATCTCCTCTACCGCCGAGAGTGAGGCATCGATGCGACTGGCGATTTTTGCTTCGTCGCCCGTGAGGCTGCGCTCCAGCAACGAACTGGCGTAGAGCCGCGCCGCGTTCATCGGTTGCAGAATGTCGTGACTGGCAGCGGCAATGAACCGAGTCTTTTCGAGATTTGAAGTGTCAGCTTGGAGCTTGGCTCTTTCCAAGGCCTCGTTGACTTTGACGAGTTCGGCTGTGCGTTCGCGCACGCGCTGTTCCAGAGTCAGGTTGGCGCGGGCCAGCGCATTTGCGCTCGTTACACGATCGGTGATGTCCAGGTAGGTTGTAACAATGCCGCCCTGAGGCATCTGCGATGTTCCGAATTCCAAAATTCGATCACCGTCGTGGAGGCGTTCCTGAAACGTCTCACGTGTAATCGTCATCAGAGTCAGGCGATCGGCAATGAGTTGGTCGACATCGCCGGCGCCGAAGTCGCCCCGCTCAGCGCAGCAGCGCAATATATGATCGAGAGGAATACCAACGCGGCCGAGTTCGGGCGGCAAATCGAGGAGTTCCCGAAACTGTCGGTTCCAGCAGATCAGCCGATTGTTGCGGTCAAAGACACTGATCCCGTGACGCACCTGATCGAGGGCTGATTGTAGCAGGTCGCGGTTATACTGCAGGGCTTCGGATGCATCATCCAAGAGTTTGAGTGCCGACTGATTGGCGACGTCGCTACGCCGCAGAATGAGGGATAGCACCAGTCGGGCCGAAGCCGCACCAATGGCGCTGCTCAACAGATGCTCCGTATGTCGGAGCGTGTGAATGTCGGCCTCGGCGCTTGGATTTTCGGGCTGGTTGTGTTCGCTCAGGAATTCTTTGAACGCGCGCTCGGCCCGCTCCGTTCCGAGATATCGTGCCGCCGTTGCCTTGAGGTCGCCAATCGTTATTGAGCTGCGCCATAGCCGGAAGGCAGGCTGCTGCATCGGGGAAACTGTTTCGTTGACGATAAAGACGTGGGCCTGCAACCTTTCGATGGGTTCTGGTGCGCGCAGCAGCGAAACAGCGGTATAGGCGGCAATGTTCGTTGCAAGGCTCCAGAATACGCCATGCGGCAGCGGTTCGAAATCCAGGAAGAAGAGCGCCTGCGGTTTGAGAATCGTGAGGCCGAATGGTCCATTGTCGAGAAGGCTTTGCGGCATCCAGCCGGCCTGAACAATCCAGGGCAGAACAAGTGTGTAGCCCCACATCGCCGTCCCGACGACAATCCCGGCAAGCGCTCCCCGGGCGGTGGCCCGGCGCCAGACGAGCCCTCCGAAAAATGCCGGAGCCAGCTGAGCGATGGCCGCGAAAGCGATCAAGCCGATGGCTGCGAGATTGCCGAAGCCACCGACCGTCCGGTAGACGACGTAGCACAGCAGCAGGATTGCAACGATGGCGATACGCCTGATCGATAACAACTGGCCCGACAGGTTATCGTGGATGGTTCCATCGTCGATCTTGCGCCGAAGCAGTATCGGCACGACCAGGCCGTTGCTGACCATGATGGAGAGGGCAATCGTTTCCACGACGACCATCGCGGTCGCAGCTGAAAGTCCGCCAATGAACGCCGCCGTCGCGACTTGCGTGGCGCCCTGCGACAGTGGGACGGACAGCACGAACATGTCGGGAACGGCGGCATCGGATGGAATCAGGAGGAGGCCCGCGGCCGCAATCGGAATCACGAACAGATTAATCAACACCAGATACAGTGGCAGCAACCAGGACGCGCGCTTGATCTCCTCCTCGGAATGGTTTTCAACGACCGTGACGTGGAACTGCCGCGGCAGCAGCAAGATGCAGATGAAGCTGAGCAAGCCAACAGTCAGCATCGTGCCGCCGCTAATCGAGACGTTGCGCAGGTGGGCGAGTTCCGGGCGCGACTGTAGTGCGTCGAGAAAATTGGCCGGATGGCCAAATGCAAAGAAGACGACGAAGATCCCAACACACAAGAACGCCATCAACTTGATCAGCGATTCGCCGGCGATGGCCAGCATCAAGCCGTCCTGGTGCTCCGTTGCATCAATGTGGCGGGTGCCGAATGCGACCGAGAAGACGGCAAGCGCTACAGCGATGATAAATCCCGTTTCGGCGACGCCGGCCATGCTGAGCGCAAATGGAATGGCTTCGTCGCCGAGCATCGTCTCGATGGATACGACGATTGCTTTGAGCTGCAAGGCAATGTAGGGCAGCGTGCCGACGACCGCGACGATCGTTACGACCGCCGAGACCGAAGGGCTTTTTCCATAGCGCGCCGCCAGGAAATCCGCGACCGACGTAATGTTCTGGGCCTTCGCCAACCGTACGATCCGGACGATCATCGGCCAGCCGAACATGAACATCAATATCGGCCCGATATAGACGGCAAGGAAATCGTACCCGGTCGACGACGCCCAGCCGACACTTCCGAAGAACGTCCAGGACGTACAATAGACTCCGATCGATAAGGCATAGATCAGTGGCCGCCCGCTCTTGCTTTGATGCGAACGCAGCCAGAAATCGCCAATCCAGGCGATGAGAAACAGCAAACCGAAGTAGGCAACGGCGAGCAGGCCGATCAGTTGGCCATCGATCATGGTCTGAGGGTTTTCGGCCACCGACTCGCCCTATCCGCTCCCGATGTGCTGCAGCCGCGACGCCGAATTCACGTCCGGCATCTTTCGGCGACAATACCTGCACGTAATCTAACGACAATCGTCAATAAGGCGAACCATGACAGTTATTTCTCTGAATTCGCATAACTTTTTACACGATTGGTTTCAATCTTGGACTGGTCAAATGTGTCCTCCGCCTGCAAGGATGCGGCGCGAATCGACGCTTTGGCGCCAGTACAATCGCGATTTTGTTTGCTGGAGCGCATGATATTGAGGAGGACGTCAGCCGATGAGCATGATCCAGGAATTCAAAGATTTCGCCGTAAAGGGGAATATGGTCGATATGGCCGTCGGGATAATTATCGGCGGGGCATTTGCGACAGTCGTCAAATCTTTGGTGAGCGACATCATCATGCCGCCGATCGGGCTCTTGCTCGGCGGAGTCGATTTTTCTCAGATCAAACTGCTGCTGAAGGGAACACTGGGCGCCAAAGATGCGGTGACCATGAACATCGGCGCATTCATCAACAACATCATCAGCTTTCTCATCGTCGCTTGGGCCGTGTTCTTAATTGTCAAGGCCATTAACGCACTGCGCAAGCTCAAAGAGGAAGAGGAAGCTGCCGCCCCGGCGCCGGAAGAGCCGCCTGTTTCGGAGACGTATCTCAAAGAGATCCGCGACGCACTGGTCAAACAAAACTAATCGTTTCAGAGCCTGGTCCGTGCGGCGCCGGTCACGATCCGGCGCTGCACAATCCGATCTAGATTTAATGAAGACGAATTTCGATCAGGAACAACTGCCACCACCGAGAACACAGAACTTGGCGCAATGCGCGTGGCAGAGCTTGACCGCGCCTTTGGCAAACATGCCCGTGTCGGCCGTAAGTGATGCGGCGAGCGTCGAACCCATCTCAAAATCCGGCTCGTAGGGGAGCAGCGTGCACGGGACGACTGTCGGCTTGTCGGTGCCCTTGCGCTTCACAATCATCCGGCTGGATGCACACATCATGTCGCGCGGTTGCTTGCCAAGGATGCTCCAGCATTCGGTTGTGATTTCCGGGACGTCATGCTTGCCGTCCATTTCCGGTAGCAGCATCAGCTGGGTGGGATTATCAGGGTCGATCGACCAACGATGCTCAGCGATCAATTGCGCGAAACCTTGCCGCGACGACGCTTCGTCTTCGTTCCAGCAGGTGCGTCCTGCAATCGCCAGAGAGAAGCCATGTTCGCTCAGCCAATCGAGGCCGGAGATGGCGCGCGCCCAGGTCTTCTCCCCGCGTTCGCTTTCGTGCAGAATCTTGGAGTAGTGGTCGAGGCTGACGCGCAGCGTCAAGCGGTCGCCAAACGTGTCGCGCAACTTAAGCAGCCCCTTCTTGCTACGGGGGCGCTGCATCGGTTGCATGGCATTGGTCAGAACCAGCACGGAAAATTCACGCTGGAGGCTGTCCTCGAGCATGTCGAGGAACTGCGGGTTCATGAAGGGCTCGCCGCCGGTAAACGCGATCTCACGTGTGTCGAGACGGAGTGTCTTGATCTCGTCGAGGAGTTCGGTGACTTCGCCAGCGGTGATATATTCAAGGCGGTCATTGCTGGGACTGGACTCGATGTAGCAGTTGACGCATTCGATATTGCAAAGTGTCCCGGTATTGATCCACAAGGTTTCGAGCTGATCAAGGGCGACTTCGGCGCGCCGTTCACCCTTCGCGGTCCAGTTTGGATCCGCGAACTTTCCCAACGGTTGCAGGGCCGCGGGGGCCCGAAACTCCATATTCACGTAAGTGGTTTCCTTAGGCTATCGATCATCTCTCGGCCGTGGGCCTATCATGGCGCCGGCACACACGACACTCACATTGTATTTATTGCCTTGCCGATTTGGGTGTCAAAGGCGACGACTATAGGGCATGATACGGTATTCTCCAACGCGATCTCGTGACCGGAGTGTGCGGGCGTAGTTCAGTGGTAGAACGACAGCTTCCCAAGCTGTATGTCGGGAGTTCGATTCTCCTCGCCCGCTCCAATACCTGTTTGCACTCTCATCAATGCCAGTTCGACCGTTGTTTGCGTTTGAATGCGCAAGCCGTCGGAGATTAGGGCCGCGTGTGCCGTGCCAGCAGGGCGTTGCGGCCTCAACCGCGACCGCGCCACAGAGAGAACAAGCCATTTATGTTGGACCGGGGTGTATCCGAGACCAGCGTGATGGCGACTTCCTCGACCGCCGCCAAGGCAGCCACCGATGCGGCCAGCCGGATCGGCCAGGATGGCCCGCCGGTGAGCAGAACAAGCAGTCCTACTGCGGTTGTGACCACGGCAATCTTCGTCAGAATCGTGTGATAGCTGGTCAACTGCCGGAACTTCATGAGGCCCAACAAACCCGGAAGGACAAAGCTGGCGATGAGGATGGTATAGGCGATCATCTCTGCGTGGATGAGCTCAGGCCATAAAATCGCGACCGAGACCGCGATGGTGCAGTAGGCAATCGCATCTGCAAACGTATCGAAAAGCGCACCGAACCCCGTGTCCTGCTTGGTCAGTCGCGCGAGTGCACCGTCGGCGGCGTCGCTGGCGAAAGCCGCGACCAGCACATACAGGAACGCGTGGCGCTCACCCATAAAAGCGAGCATCAGCATGAATGGTGCCGCAACCAAGCGGAATGCCGTGATCGCATTGACAAGCAACAGCCAGAAGGTCTGTCTTTGACGTAGACTCAGCATCAGCAGCTCCCGGATGGTTGCTGCCGTTGTCCGTGACGCGTCGGCATGGAGTATCTATTCGTGCTCCGCCGAACGCGATGGTGGCAATTGCGAATGTCCTTGCGAGGTCTCGCCGCTCGTTCCGTCCTGCTCAATTTGCATCCCCACATGCGCAACAGTTTATTGCGAGGCGGCACAGTGCCGTCTCGACGATGTCGGTTGGGATGCGCTTGCGCACATTTGCTGCATTGAGATCTGGGCACGAAAGATCGGCATCCTTTGACTTGTCTGGTCGTCAGCATTGTTCGATGCGAAATCACGCTAACTCCAGCCGAGTGCTTTGGCGATCGCATCGATCATCATGCCCAAGCCGCCGCCAAATACAAGCAAGACAAAGGCCCACAGGAAGGCCGAAGACCAATTTGCGGCCTGAAATGTCACAGCGTTCATATGGACGGCGCCTGCGACAAGTGGAACCGTTGCCCGAAATGGCCCTGAGAAACGCCCCAGGACGATCGCCCAAGCACCATAGCGATTGAGAAATGCCCGGGCACGCGGTAGCAGCTCCGGATGCTTGTTCAAAGGCCAAGATGCCGCAATCCGAGCTTGGCAATAGTAGCCGAGCAGGAACGATACCCAGTCACCCAACGCCGCACCCACGCTGGCTGCAACCCAAACGGCCATGAATTCAGGGGACATCACAACGACAAGGGCGCCGATGCCGACCAACAGTGCCCAGAACGGCAGCAACAGCGAAACGCCAGCTAGGCTTTCACCAAATGCCAGGGCAAAGACAGCCGGCGTCATCCAGCTGCGATTGGTCTGGATGAAGTCGATGGTCTGATCAACGAAGCCTTCGAGCACGGCTATCCAACGATTGATGAGGGCGGTTCAGCAGAATGGCAGTCAACCTAGGCACGCTGTTCGATGTTTGTCAGCAACCCGCGGCAAGGGGCAGCACTTTCCGGTTGATATGTAGGAAGTCCGCAACCCAGCTCTTTTGTCGGTTCAATGCGCAGTGGTCTGATGGCAATAGCTGCGTATGTCAGGATATCAGAGCAGCTTGTTGCATTTGACTGATGAATAATACCCTGGAGTCGTTCCAGGCCGGATGGATCAGTCTCACGCGCAATGCACCGTGCCGATCCCAGATGGCTTGGACTGTTAGCTTATCATAATCACAGGACCTGCTTGAAGGTGCCACCCCGACATATCAAAATTGGAGGCTAGTATGTCGGGGTGGTGCCTGACGACTTGCGGGGGAAATATCAGGCATGGCCACGCTAGTTTTTCAATTCGCCGACAATAAGGCTGCGCCGGTTGCGTGCATTTGAATATTGTTGCACGCGCCTGTTGCGCGGACATCGCTCTGAAACCCGGACGAATTAATCTCCTAGGCCGGTTATGGTTAACGTGTATTGCCCCCTAAGGCCTCCGGAAATGTCATATCCATCATTGCTTTGTTGCGAGTGCGCGTAGCAATGGATTTTCGGGTGATTGGGCCTGCCAGCCGACCTCGCGTTTTGCTGTCTCGACGGCATGACGGGCTTGTGCGAGTTTGGCTTCGACTTGTTCGAGATGTGGCAGGGCATCGCTACTCTGGTGCGCTGCAAGGTCTGCAAACGCCCGGCCGATCGCTTGGCAGGTCAGTGCCAGGGAATGACAGAGTTCCGGGCTGCGGGCCGTTTCGACGTATTGTGTGACGGCAGCCTCGACCATCGGCCGTAGTAGACGGGCCGGTTGATGATCCACTAGAACTGCGACTTCCATTTGGTCAAGAACATTGGAGTCCGATTCGACACGCTGAACAGTGCCACTTTCAATGTGGATGGCGAGTTTCATAAGGTCCCTCGTCCCTATTAATCCGTGAGCAATATTGGATTGTTCAAGTCACTGCTT
>JBPCWB010000132.1:0-5737 GCA_051009955.1 Hyphomicrobiaceae bacterium
TCCGGGAATTTCATACCCATGATGTCGGTGATACCGTTCTTCGAGCCTTCAACAACACCTGTCTGGAAAGACGTGAACAGCTCCGGCCACGGGATAGGCGTTGGTGACGCACCGAGCGCCTTGACCAACTCCTGGGGGAGATCCGCAACGACCGTGCGGATCTTGAGGCCCTTCATATCGGCCGGCGCTTTCACAGTACGCTTGGTGTTCGCAAAGTTACGCCAGCCGCCCGTGTTCCCAATTGTCATCAGGCGGATCCGGCCGCCCGAGTCCGCAAGGCCCATCTTGCGTACGGTGCGCACGAAATCACCCGAAAGAACCTCTTCCGCGATGCGGTCATCGCGCATCAGATACGGCAGATCCAGGACCTGGACATAGGGGAATATGCCGGCTGCCCCGCCGGATGTTGAAATGTAGATATCGATCGAACCGTCAGCGATGCCTTGAAGGCATTCAGCGCCCTTTGAGCAGAGCTGAGTGCCGATAAAGAGCTCGACGGAAATTGCGCCATTGGACGCGTTCTCGACGAAGTTTTTGAAGACGATCAATCCATCATAGTCTTCGTCATTTTCGTTTGAGTTGGCCGTCGCCCGCAGCTTGATGTCGGCGGCAGATGCTGCGTCCCATGTGGCGGAGCCGCCGACCGTCAATGCGGCACCCAGCGCAAAGGCTGCGAATGATTTTCCGATTGTTCGAAACATCCCGTTCCTCCCGTGATTGTTTGCCGTCAGAGTGATGGCATCGGCGAGACGAGTCAACGATGCATCGCCGTGTTCGCCCCCCTCGAGCGATCACAAATTTCACCCGCGCGACGTCGGCCATGTCCACGCGACGGCGCCAGGCGTTGCTGGCCGAATGTTTACTTCGTGAAGCCAAACAGCGTCGGCACAAACATGGAGATCGCGGGAATATACGTAATCATGAAGATCACCAGGATTTCGACCATGAGAAACGGAAGTATGGCCCGGGTGATCGCTTCGACACGCTCACCCGACACGCTTGATGCAACAAACAGCACGAGCCCCATGGGAGGCGTCGCGAGCCCGACGGTCAGGTTGACGCTCATAATGATGGCGAAGTGAACCGGATGGACGCCCAGGTCAGTGAAGATCGGCGCCAGGATGGGGCCGAGGATAATGATCGCCGGACCGGCATCGAGGAACATGCCGACGACGAACAGCAATAGGTTGATGAGAAACAGAAGAATATACGGGTCTTCCGACAGGCTCAGGATGAACGACGCCAGCAACTCCGGCGTGTGAGACAGGCTGACCACCGTTTTGAACGCCATCGCCGCTCCGACCAGCAACAAGACAACCGACGACGTCAAAGCTGCTTTTGTCAGGACCTGGGGGAGGTCGTACCAGTCGAGCGTTCGCAAGACAAAGAGCGAGACCAGAAGGGCATAGCCGGCCGCGACCGCGGCGGCTTCCGTCGGCGTGAAGATGCCACCCAGGATGCCGCCGAGAATGATGACCGGTGTCATCAATGGCAGAAACGCACGCACCGTCGCCTGTCCCCGCCCATGCCAGTTGACACGCTCCGCTGCCGCCGGGAAGTCATTTGTACGCGCCATCCACGCTGTTACGAGCATCAGTCCGACGCCAACGAGCACCCCTGGAACAATGCCCGCCAGGAACAGCGCGGCAACCGACTCACCCATGACGTAGGCGTAGATGATCATGATGCCGGACGGTGGAATGATCGGACCGATCACCGAGGACGCAGCCGTAATGGCAGCTGCGAACCGGCGGCTGTAGCCATTCTTCTCCATCGCCGGGATCAGCATTGATCCGAGGGCCGACGTATCGGCCACCGCCGAACCGGACAGCCCCGCAAACAGCATCGACGACATGATGTTGACGTGAGCCAGGCCGCCGCGCAGATGGCCCATGAACGCCTGACTGAATTCGACCAGGCGCAGCGTAATTCCGCCTCGATTCATCAGCTCGCCGGCGAGCATGAAGAATGGGATCGCCATCAGGGGAAACGAGTCAATGCCATTGTAGACATTGCGATAGAGCAGCGCGAGATCGCGAGACTGATCGTTCAGAACGAGCAGAATACCAGGAGCCGCCAGGAGCCCGAAAAAAACCGGCAGACCAACCAACAAAAAAATCAGGAAGAGCGGCAGGAACCACGTCAGCATGACTTACTCCGCCGATAGAACGATTTGATCGGGCGCGATGGTGTAATCGGCTTCCGAGTCAAACAGCATATGCACCGACTTCAACATCAGCTCGACATTGACGACACTCATCACCATGAAACCGATGGGAAGCGACATATACATCCAGGCCAGCTTGATCGGCACGATACCCATGCCGAACACCGATAGCGGCAGTTTCAGCGAGCTCGAGTTGAATAGCCAACCACTCGCGACGTGCTTGAGGCCGAGCTGAACGGCAACAATCAGAACAGCCAGCGCGACGGCCAGCAAAAACAGATTGAGCAACAATCCGGCACGGCGACCGAGCAATTCGGGAACAGTCGCAATCGCAACGAAACCACCCCAGCGATAGGCGGACGGCGCGATCAGAGCCGTCATCCAAAGCATGAGAAATCGTGCCGCTTCGTCCGGCCAGGGCAGCGCATTGTTGAGGATATAGCGGAAGAAAACCTGAGTCAGAATGACGATCACCATCAGTGCGATCGCAACCCATCCAGCAACGCGGCCCAATCGCAGAACCCACGTCAAAGTGGCTTCGAGCGGTCTGATAATCTGAACGAATGGTGTCACGCTGGCCCCTTCTCGTCCGCCTTGCGCCATTGCGTCGAGGTCGCGGAGCGCCGCTTCAACGATGCGCCCTGACGACTGCCGGACAGTAATGCATGTTTGGCCACTGCGCAGAAGACAATTCTGTTGCCTCGGAGGACTCGAGTCTCCCCAACTGTCTGACGTGCGCCGCAGCACCGCGTTGGCCGCGATCGGGCAGCGGTTGCGCATGGATCAGTAAGTGGAATCTGCGCCAAGTCAGCAGGTATAATTCATTCCGAGGCGGCCACCATCGACGTAGATTGTCTCGCCGGTGATGTAGCTCGCTTTGTCACTGGCGAGAAATGCGACGACATCGCCAACTTCTCGCGGCGAACCGATGCGCTTGAGTGGCGTCCGCGACATCACCATCTGCATGGCCTCGGGATTGGCATTGACCCCTGCCATCATCTCCGTGTCAATCGACCCTGGTCCGACGGCATTCACGCGGATGCCGTGGGGTGCGAGGGCAAGAGCTGCCACTTTCGTCAGTTGCATCACGCCGCCCTTTGATGCGCAATAAGCGGCAATCGAGGGAATAGCGACTTGGGCATTGATCGATGACATGTTGACCACGGCGCCCTTGATCTCGTTTGCGATCATGGATTTGGCGGCGCGTTGAAGCGCAACGAACGTCCCGGTCAGATTGACGTCGATGACGGATTGGAATTGATCGAGAGAAAGCTCGAGGAAGTCGTTTGGCCGGGCAATGCCGGCGTTGTTGACCAGAATCGACACCGTCCCGAGATCCTTCTCGATACGATCGAACGTATTGGCAATCTGCTCCGGATTACCGACGTCGCAGGCCAAACCGACAGCGCCGTCGCCCAATCTTGCGGCCGCCGCGGCTACTCCGTCGGCGTTGACGTCGGCAAGGACGATGCGGGCGCCGTTTTCGGCAATGGCTGCGGCGCAGGCGTATCCGATTCCTTGTGCCCCGCCGGTGATCAGCGCGATCGGCCTCTCGGTCATGCCGCTATCCTCTCTGTGCCAGATGTGAACGAACTAAAAACTCTTGATGATCTGATTGGCCGTGAAGGCCATGTCGTACAAGCGAGACATCATCGGCGCCGTGACGACGGTCTGCGGGTCCGTCACAGGCAATGGCAAGTCTTCCTCTCTGCCGCCGGCAAGCAGTTCGCCCATCGCCTTCCCGAAGATCGTTCCAGGCGCAATGCCGCGGCCGTTGTATCCGATCGGCGTGTAGAGGTTGTCAGCGAGGCGGTGAATCCGCGGAAGATGGTCCGGTGTCATGGCAATCTGACCATGCCACGACGTCTCGAATTCAACCTCTCCCAGGTGCGGAAAGAGCCGTTTCAGTCGGCGCAGGGCCCATTTTTGCGACAGGCCGTGTTCGCCCCCGATCACTCTGCCCATCGAACCGACAATCATCCGGCCGAACGCATCACGGCGCAGCGAGAACATGATGGATCCCGTATCCCAGATGCCTTGCCCTTCCGCAAGTATGCCGGCGGCTCGCTCTCCGAGCGGTTTGGTTGCGAACTGAAAGTAGTGGATCATCGTGAATGTCTGCTTGAGTCCCGGCCACAGCTCATCGGTGTAGGCGTTGGTGCCGAGGACAACGGCATTGGCGGTCACGCGGCCACGGTCCGTCTCAATGATCCATTTGTTCCCGTCGCGGCTCAATCGGCGCGCAGTGACGCCGGTTGAGATCTGGGCGCCGGCGCCCAGCGCCGCACGCGCCAGGCCCCGTACATATCCCATCGGATTGATCGTGCCGGCGCGATGGTCCAACAGGCCTCCGTAGAACGCCGAACTTCCGATCTTGGCTGCAGCTGCCTCCGCAGTCAGCAGATCGACTGGCGCACCCAATCTCCTCCACTCGTCGGCGCGGCGCGAGAGGTCCTGATAGCCCTTGACCGAGTGTGCAGCATGAATCGTGCCGTTTCGCGTCGCCTCGCACAGGATCTGGTGGCGCTCAATCAGCGAGAAAACGTAACTTGGCGCTTCGCCGAGAACCTCGATGAGTGCGGATCCGCGTTTTTCGTCGAGGAGCTTTTGCACATCCTGCGGCGGCAACCAGAGGCCGGCGTTGACCAGGCCGGCGTTCCGGCCGGACCCCCCAAACCCGATTTTCTGAGCTTCGAGCACGTGACATTCGCGCCCAAGCGCGGCCGTGTGAAGCGCCGTCGAAAGACCCGTGAAGCCGCCACCGACAATCGCCACATCTGTCGAGACGTCTTGCTCCAACGGACGTGCATAATCCTGCTCCGTTGCAGACTCGTCCCACAAGGAAACTGTGGTGCCCCTGGTCACGTGTGGGAACTCCCTTCGGTCGGCCGCAAGACTGGCTCCGCGAATTGCCGGCAGAGTTGGCGGATGCCCACCATCTGCCTAGACGGACCGCGTGATGCCGCCATCGACGCGAATATTCTGGCCGGTGATATACCCGGCTCCATCGGATGCTAAGAATGCTATCGTGGCCGAGATCTCTTCCGTTGTGCCATAGCGTTCCATGGGGATGCGCTGCTTAAATTCCGCTTTCTCCGGCAGACTGTTGATGAAGCCAGGAAGCACATTATTCATGCGGATATTCTCGGCGGCGTATCTGTCAGCAAAAAGCTTCGTAAAGGCTGCCAGACCGGCGCGAAACACTCCGGACGTCGGGAACACGGGATCGGGCTCAAACGCGGCGAATGTCGAGATGTTGATGATCGAGCCTGCATTCTGCTTCTGCATGATCGGTGTAACGAGACGCGTCGGGCGAACCGCGCTTAGAAAGTAGACGTCCATGCCGGTGTGCCAGTCCTCATCGCTCAGCTCGATGATCGGCGCGCGCGGTCCATGTCCGGCGCTATTGACCAAAACATCGACGCGCCCCCATTTCTCCATCGTCAGATCGACCAAGCGCTTGATGTCGTCATTCGACTGGTTTGATCCGGTGACACCGATGCCGCCCAACTCGGCGGCGAGGGATTCTCCTTTTCCCGACGACGATAGTACGGCGACGTGAAATCCGTC
>JBPCWB010000133.1:0-9834 GCA_051009955.1 Hyphomicrobiaceae bacterium
ACGTCAATGTCGGAACCGGTTACTTCAATGCGGTGACCAATGCCACGGCGGGCGGCGGCACAAACGAACGCACATGCGTCAAGGAGCGGCCGACGTCAGACCGCTACACCGATGCACCTCCTGGCGCAGGCAACTTTTTTGCCTACTACAGCGGCAGCGGGGTCTGCGAACCGACCTCGACGATCACGCCACTGACCAGCGACAAGGCTGTGCTGACGGCACATATTGATAGTATGCCGACAACCGGTATGACCGCGGGCCATCTCGGGACGGCCTGGGCCTGGTATCTGATTTCACCAAGGTGGGCTTCCATATGGCCGTCAGCTAGCATGCCAAATTCCTATAGCATGCTGACGGAAAGTTCGGATCCCGGCTCGAGTGCCGCGCCCGGCGATCCCGACTTCAAGCCGAAATTGCATAAGATTGCGATTTTGATGACGGATGGCGCCTACAACAAATACTACTCCGGCTCATCCTCGACGGTGCAGGCACGGTCGATCTGTGACGAGATCAAGACCACCGGCGTCGTCGTCTACACGGTCGGCTTTCAGATCGCCGTCGGCAGCGAGCCGGACGTCACCATGCAGCAATGTGCAACGTCGACGTCCCACTACTACAACGCGTCGACCGGCGAGGCGCTGAAGCAGGCGTTCCGGGATATTGCCCTGAAGATCGCCGATTTGCGCATCGCAGAGTAACAGGCTATCGCAGAGCGCCGTCGCAAGCGGCGCTCTGCGCCTCTTCGTGCGGTGCAATAACGCTGACGGAGAATGACCATTTGCCAACCGAGCCCGGGTCCAGGCAGCGACCTGCTCTTGCTCCTCGAGGTGGCGCGCTCAAACGAGCGTCTCGAAATCCGACGGCCGGTGTTCGAACGTGTTTGCGTTCCGACAAGCTGCGACGCTCGGGTTTTCGACATCAGCCTAAAGAATGTCTTTCTGCAATCGCCAGGCGCGAAGACACGGATTGATCGTGTCACTAACACGATGTCCGTTGAGCGCAGCGCTGCGCCTCCGATTAAATCTACATTACAATAAATTGCCGGCATTTTGCCAGGCACCGAACAGTGGTTCATGAAGGTTTTGATTAAAAATTGAACTTGTTTTTTGGCAATGAGTTTTCCGCGTTCTCGATCAGTTAATACGTGGATTTCGAAATTAAGACTCATGCAACATAAGTTGATCAAACTCCCCAGCAGGCATGTAGAAGACGAGGCTTGTTATGGCGTGGGATAATTTTAAACGGAATGGAATATCCAGTTTCTCGAGAGATCGGCGCGGATCGATTGCGATCGTATTCGCACTATCGATCGTGTTGCTCGTGGCACTGGTTGGTGGTGCAGTTGACTATGGTCGATGGATGTCGGCACGAACTGCGACGCACAATGCTATGGATGCGGCCGTTCTGGCGGGTGGGCGCGTACTGCAACTTGCGAATGCGTCTGACGCTCAGGCTCAGGCCGCAGCGGAACTGTTCTACGCTCAGAACAAGGCGGATGGCCTGAGCATCGACAACACGTCATTCACGGTCAATGCGACTGAAATCGTCGGTGTAAGTACATCGCACGTCGCGACGCCGTTCTTGAAAATCCTCGGCATCAACACTCTTCCGGTCAACCTGACCTCGAAAGCCGAGCTGGCGGCGGGCAGCAATGCTGGTTCGCACGTTGAGGTCTCGATGATGCTGGATACGACCGGTTCGATGTCCGGAAGCAAGATGGTCGACCTCAAGGAAGCCGCCAAGGATCTGGTCGATATCGTCGTCTGGGACGATCAGAGTGAATACACGTCTCGGGTCGCGCTGGCGCCGTTCTCCTACTACGTCAATGTCGGCACCGCGTATTTCAATGCGATCACCAATACAACCGTTGGCGGTGGCACCAACGAGCGGACCTGCGTCAAGGAGCGCAATACGACTAAGCGCTATAAGGATGCAAAGCCGCAGGTCGATCACTATTTCGACTATTACACCGGCAGCGGGACGTGTAAGCCGACATCCACGGTGATGCCGCTGTCGAGCGACAGGACGGCACTGAAGAACCACATCGATGCCCTCCCGACCACCGGCATGACGGCCGGGCACCTGGGCACCGGCTGGGCCTGGTATCTGATCTCCCCGAAGTGGAAGGACGTATGGCCGGCAGCGAGCAAGCCCAAAGCCTACTCCTTGCTCACCGAGAGCACGGATCCGGGTTCAACGGCCGTGTATGGCGATTCAGACTTCAAGCCGAAGCTCTATAAGATCGCGATCCTGATGACGGACGGTTCCTACAACCAGTGGTACACGGGCAACGATTCCACGACGCAGGCCCGGGCAATCTGCGACGGCATCAAGGCCAAGAACATCATCGTCTACACGGTGGGCTTCCAGATTGCAGTCAACAGCACACCTGACATCACGATGCAGCAGTGTGCGACGTCGTCGAGCCACTACTACAACGCTTCAAGTGGTGAAGCATTGAAGCAGGCTTTCCGCGACATCGCGCTCAAGATCTCGGATCTCCGGATCTCCGAATAGCGCGAACCACAGTACATGCCTTGAACAATGGGCGCCCGATCGGGCGCCCATTTTCGTTGGTTCCCATTTCTTTGATCTCCATGATCATGGTGCACGATCGCCGGCCACGGGTTGCTGATCCCTTGCCCGCAATGCTATGGGAAAGCTGACTTTTGCCTGCCGAGCTGACGAATTGTTTGGCCGTCTGATGCCAAGGCCGGGATCTCTGCCATGGACGTAACGCGCTGCCACAATATCGGCGATTTCCGGCGCCTTGCCAAAAGGCGTTTGCCGGCGCCACTCTTTCACTACATCGATGGCGGCGCCGATGACGAAGTCACGTTGCGCAATAATACGTCCACCTTCGATACCTGTCGGCTCGTTCCGGACGCGCTGGCGGATCTCAGTCAGATGGATCTGTCAACGACCGTCCTTGGCCAGAATATCGATTGGCCGGTGTTCCTGTCGCCGACGGGAATGAGCCGCTTGTTTCATCACGATGGCGAACGGGCGGCAGCGCGGGCGGCGGCGAGCCTCGGCACGATGTACACGCTGTCGACCATGTCGACAGTGTCCATTGAGGACATCGGCGCCCTCAATGCGGCGCCCAAGTGTTTTCAGATTTACATTCATAAAGACCGCGAGCTGACCTTCGAGTTCGTCCAGCGCGCCCGCGATGCAAAGTTCTCTGCGCTGGCCTTGACCGTCGATACGCTGGTTGCCGGCAATCGCGAACGCGATAGGGTGACGGGCATGGTCATGCCACCACGGCTGACGATATCGAGCTTTCTCAGTTTTGCGACGCACTTCGACTGGGCCTACCGCTATCTTACGCACGAGAAGTTTGAGCTGGCCAATGTGGCAAGCCGGATTCGCAGCGGTACAGACAGCCTGACCTCGGTGATCGACTATGTGAACAGTCAATTCGATCGCACCGTCACCTGGTCCGATGCGGAACAGCTGATTGCACAATGGAATGGGCCATTTGCGATCAAAGGGATCATGTCGGTCGGCGATGCGCGGCGGGCGGTGGATATCGGTGCGACGGCGATCATGATTTCCAACCACGGTGGCCGCCAACTGGACGGGGCGGCCGCACCCTTCGAGATGCTGCCGGCGATCGCGGATGCCGTCGGCGACCAGATCGAGATTATCCTGGATGGCGGTGTGCGGCGTGGCAGCCATGTTCTGAAGGCCCTGGCGATGGGAGCACGGGCGTGCATGATCGGACGCGGCTACCTCTACCCTCTTGCCGCCGCCGGCCAGGTCGGAGTCGAACGGGCACTGACGCTCCTGCGCGACGAGATTGAGCGCAACATGATCCTCATGGGATGCGCAAGTCTGTCTCAGCTGGACCGCAGCAAAGTCTGTTTCCCGGACGCCCTCGCCGGCGGACCAGCCACCGACGGTTCAAGCGCCGACGTCGGCGACATCCGTGCCGTTGCCTGAGGTGCTAAGCTGATGCTGCTCAACGGAAAGGTGGCGATTGTAACGGGAGCGGCACAGGGAATCGGGCGCGCTTGCGCTGAACGTTGCGCCGCCGAGGGCGCCAAGGTCGTCATTGCAGACACCAACGACGTCGAGGGGGCGAAGGCCAGTGCCGCCATTTGCGAGGCCGGCCGATCAGCCATTTTCGTTCAAACAAATATTTCCGAGAAGCTCGATGTTCACAATGTCATCGCGTCGACACTCGAGGCCTACGGTCATGTCGACATCATGGTCGCCAACGCTGGGATCGTTGACGATGTGCCATTCCTCGAGCTGGAGGACAGCGAGTTCGACCGTATCCTGCGCATCAATCTCAAAGGGACATTCTTGTGTGCCCAGGCGGCAGCGCGCCAGATCGTCAAGCAGATCGATGCCGGCCGCGCGCCGGGTGCGATCGTGACGATGAGTTCCGTGAACGCTTTTTTTGGCCTGCCGGACCATGCCGCATACGCAACATCCAAGGGCGGCATCGCGCAGTTGACTCGCTCGATGGCCATCGCCCTGGCACCGCACGGAATCCGCGTCAACGCGGTGGGCCCTGGCACCATTGAAACGCCACTGATCAAGGACGTCGTCAAGGACGATGCGTTCCGCGACACGGTCCTTTCCCGCACGCCTCTTGGACGGATTGGTCGTCCCGAGGAGATTGCCGCCATCGTCGCCTGGCTGGCATCCGATCAAGCCAGCTATATCACGGGCGAAACGATATACGCGGACGGCGGGCGGCTACCTTTGAACTACATCATGCCGTCGCGGGATTGAATTGCAGCGACGCCCGCATTGACCGCAATTCTCAGACTTGATCAGATTTGGGCACGTCATCAATCGCTTCGTCGCCTGGCTGTTCATCACCGCCGTTGTCGTCCGCGGCCGAAATTCCCTGTAATTTGGCGAGAACCCGGGCGGCTTCGTCCGCGTCCGCAGTGTCTTCGTCATTTGCTGGGGTTGTTGGGACATTGGCGAAGACGCTATCGGCAGAGATCTCACGCTGCGGCTCGTCGACCGTGGCAGCCGGTGCACCATAGTCCGTCGTGTCGGCTGTTGGCAGCAGCGTCCCCGCCGGCTCGGTCGGCGGCAAGCCCTGCGCAATCCGCTCCTTTTCCTTTCGGGCGGTCGCCTTTTCGACTTCCGAGTCGAGATCCATTTGTTTGCACAGACCGAGCGTCACGGGGTCCTGCGGCGTCAGATTTGCCGAATTCCAGTGACTGCGATCGCGAATTTGCTGGATGGTCGGCTTGGTGGTGCCGACCAGGCGAATGATCTGGCTGTCCTTGAGTTCGGGATGGTGACGCAGCAGCCAAACGACTGCGTTCGGGCGATCCTGGCGCCGCGATACAGGCGTATAGCGAGGGCGCTTCTTGGCTTTGATTTCCGGGATCTTGACTTTCGATTTGACGACGCTCAGGCGGGCGTCCGGGTCAGCCTCGGCATCACTGATCGCTTCGCGCGTCAACTCACCCGCCGACACGGGGTTCTTACCGCGAATGCCCTGCGCAACATCGCCATCCGCGATCCCTTTGATCTCGAGCAGATGCATGCCGCAGAACTCAGCGATTTGCTCAAAAGTCAGCGATGTATTGTCAACCAGCCAAACAGCAGTCGCTTTGGGCATCAGGGGGGCGTCACTGCTCATAGACGGTCTCCTTCCGTCCCGCGCCAGCATCCAGCTCCGGTCGCGGTCGTCATTTGCGTTCATTGCGAGGGGATTGGCTAGATATATCCATCGGGTCAGGCTTGTGCAAGTCGGTCGTTGGCAATCCCCACTCGCGACCAATTGCGTCGTCGGCCAAGGTTGTTCAATTTCCGAGCCATGATAGGTATTTGCGGACCATATTCGGCCATCTGGCCGATCCGACCTGCGATGTCTTCCGACAGCTAGCCTGGGAGTGAACAAGGCTTGTCTCAGCCCCGATCGTATTTTTACGAGGATCTACAACTCGGCATGGAGGCGAGCCTGTCGCGGACCGTCAGTGAGGCCGATATTATGTCATTCGCCGAAGTCACGGGCGACCACAATCCGGTGCATGTCGACGCCGGCTATGCGGCTAGAACGATGTTCAAGGAACGCATTAGTCATGGTATGTTGACGGCCAGCTACATCTCGGCCGTATTCGCCATGAAGCTGCCCGGGCCGGGCGTGATTTACGTGTCGCAGACACTTAACTTTCGACGGCCGGTCGTTATTGGAGACTGTATCACCGCGCAGGTGGCCGTGATGGAAATGTGGCCTCAGAAACGGCGGGTCCGCTTCGATTGCGTTTGTTCAAATGCGGATGGCAAGGCCGTGTTGGAGGGCGAAGCTATATTATTGGTACCGTCACGTGAGCCCGCGCAATGATGCAAGGTTGCGACCAAAGAAGGCAAAACAAAAGGGCGCTGTCGGCTCAGGTCCGGCATGTCATCAGCCAATCATCAGTACGACCGCCGATCGGGAGCGTCGCGAAATCATGCGGGTTCTGAAGGACGGCGAGGCCGTGCCGGCCGATCTCATAGGCGCCGTCATTGCGCTGGGAAACTTTGATGGCGTGCATCGCGGCCATCAAGCCGTTTTGAGCTGCGGCAAGGCCATCGCCGATGACCTGGGCGCAAGCTTGGGAGTGATGACGTTCGATCCTCATCCGCGCAGCTATTTTGATCCGTCCGCAGAGTTGTTTGCGCTGTCGCCGCTCGACCAGAAATTCAAGCTGCTGGCGAGCCTTGGAATCGACTTCACGAGTGTTCTAACGTTCGACAAACGCCTGGCAGGGCTGACAGCCGAGGCCTTCATCGAGCAGATCCTGGTCGAGCGGTGGCAGGTCGCGCATGTCATCGTCGGATATAACTTTCTCTTCGGCAAAGGTCGCAACGGGACGCCGCAGACGTTGAGCGCGGTCGGCGCTGAAAACGGCTTCGGCGTGACGATCATCGAACCTGAAAGCCGCGACGGCCAAGTGTTTTCGTCCAGCGCCATTCGTAACCTGCTGCGCGAGGGCCGGGTGCGCGAGGCCGCCGACATTCTCGGCTATTGGTGGACGGTGTCAGGTTCCGTCGAGCATGGCGCCGGACGAGGCCACAGTTTGGGGTATCCGACGGTCAATGTCATGTTGCGGCCCGGCCAGGATCTTCATCATGGCATCTACGCCGCCCGTGTTTGGGTGGACGGCCACCGCTTCGATGGTGCTGCATACAATGGGCGTCGGCCGACTTTCGATAATGGCATCGCCAAGCTCGAAGTGTTCCTGTTCGACTTCAACGAGTCCCTTTATGGCCACCAAATCGATGTCGAACTCATTGACTTCATCCGTCCGGATGAGGCATTTGACAGCGCTGAGGCGCTGATTGCGCAAATGGACCGCGATTGCGCCGACGCAAGAGATATTCTGGTGAAGATCAATTCGGCTGATCCAATGCTGAACTATCCCATTGGGCGATTCATATCCGCTGCCATTACCACCGCCCGCGCGTAACGCGGGCGATTGAGCGCGAGCGCGTTCCGGGGCCGATCCCCATCGTACTTCCACCCGATACAGCGCGGTGCAGCCAGAGCACTGCGAGACGACTGAGGAAAAGGGAACGACATGGCAAAGGACAAGGCCGGTCAACAGTCCACGGATGATGCTCGCGATTGGAGCAAAACGCTATTTCTGCCCAAGACGGAATTTCCAATGCGCGCCGGATTGCCGAAGATGGAACCGACGCTGTTAGAGCGTTGGCAAAGAATCGATCTCTACGCCCGACTGCGCGAGGCCGGGACAGGGCGTGCTCGATTCGTTCTGCATGATGGACCACCCTACGCAAACGGTAATATTCACATCGGGACGGGGCTGAACAAAGTCCTGAAGGATATTGTCGTCAAATCACAGCAGATGCTGGGACGTGACTCAAACTATGTGCCCGGCTGGGATTGCCATGGCCTGCCTATCGAATGGAAGGTCGAGGAAGACTATCGGGCCAAGGGGCGCGAGAAGCCTGATTTCTCGGACCCGAATGCGATGCGAGATTTCCGGCAGGAGTGTCGCGAGTTCGCCGAGCACTGGCTTGACGTGCAGCGCGAAGAATTCAAGCGCCTCGGCGTCGTCGGTGATTGGGACAATCCCTACACGACCATGGCCTATCGCGCCGAAGCATGGATCGCCAGCGAACTCATGAAGTTTGCCATGAACGGCTTGCTTTATCGCGGTTCCAAACCGGTCATGTGGTCGGTCGTCGAGCAGACGGCATTGGCGGAGGCGGAAGTCGAATACCACGACTACCAGAGCGACACGATCTGGGCGAAGTTTCCGGTCGTCGATGGTGAGTCGGCTCTTGCCGGCGCGTCCGTGGTCATCTGGACGACAACGCCGTGGACCATACCGGGCAATCGCGCAGTGTCCTATTCTTCGAAACTGAGCTACGGCGTCTACGAGGTCACCGCCGCGCCCGATGGCAATTGGGCCGCGCCCGGCGCCCTGTTGATCGTGGCTGATGCCCTGGTGGACGACGTCATGACGTCGGCCAAGGTCGACACATTCACGCGACGGTCGGATGTCACGGGCGAGATGTTGGCCGGCGTGACATGCGCGCATCCGCTACGGGCCTCGGGCCTCGGCGGCTATCAGTTCGATATTCCGATGCTCGACGGCGACCACGTCACGGACGAGGCTGGAACTGGTTTTGTGCATACGGCACCAGGCCATGGCCGCGAAGACTTCGAAATCTGGATGGAGAAGGCGCGCGACCTGGCGGCGCGTGGCATCGATACGGCAATCCCGTTCACGGTTGGCGCCGATGGCCGTTTTACCGCCGACGCACCGGGCTTCGAGGGCGCCGAGGTGATCACGGAAAAGGGCAAGAAGGGCAATGCCAACAAGCAGGTCATCGAGGCGTTGGTCAAGGCCGGCGCATTGATCGCCCGCGGTCGCCTCAAGCACCAATACCCGCATTCCTGGCGCTCCAAGAAGCCCGTCATCTTTCGCAATACGCCGCAGTGGTTCGTTTATATGGACAAGACATTTGCTGTGGATGCAAAGCCCGGCAACGAGACTTTGCGCGACGTGGCTTTGCAGGCCATTGCCGACACGCAGTTCGTGCCGCAATCCGGACAGAACCGTCTGCGCGGCATGATCGAGGCGCGGCCTGATTGGGTGCTGTCGCGGCAACGCGCCTGGGGTGTCCCGATCACCGTCTTTGCGCACAACGAAACCGGCCAAGTCATTCCAAGCGCCGAATTCCAACAATCGGCGACACTGATCGAGCGCATCCGCGCCGCAATCGAAGCGGAGGGCGCGGACGCCTGGTTTGCCGACGGCGCCAAGGCGCGCTTCCTTGCCGGCTTGGTCGATGATCCGGACGATTGGGACCAGGTCTCGGATATCCTGGATGTCTGGTTCGATTCCGGTTCGACCCACGCATTCACGATGGAAGATCCGACGGCATTCCCTGGTCTCGCCAACATTCGCCGGAAAGTGGACGGCGGCGGCGACACGATCATGTATCTGGAGGGCTCGGACCAACATCGCGGCTGGTTCCATTCGTCGTTGCTCGAAAGCTGCGGCACGCGCGGGCGTGCGCCTTATGATATCGTGCTCACCCACGGCTTCGTGCTCGACGAAAAGGGGCAGAAAATGTCCAAGTCGCTGGGCAACACGACGGCACCGCAGGATGTCATCAAGCAGATGGGGGCGGACATTCTGCGCCTGTGGGTGGCCTCTTCTGACTATTCCGACGACTTGCGGATCGGGCCCGAAATCCTGAAGACATTCGTTGAGACCTATCGCAAGTTGCGCAATTCATTGCGCTGGATGCTTGGTGCCTTGCACCATTTCGACTCGTCCGGCGCCGTTGCGCACGATGAACTGCCGCCTCTGGAACGCTTCATGCTGCATCGCCTGG